>CAZPUV010000068.1:0-5714 GCA_964589805.1 uncultured bacterium
TGGTGGTGGCTCAGATCGGTCGACCCGATCATCTGCTGGTAATGGGGCCGGCAGGAAGCAAGACCGAGTTTGCGGAGATCGTGCAAGCTACGCACGAGCTGAGCGGTGTCGCCGTGAAGATCGAAACGGCGGGCAAGATGACAGACCCGCAGATCGCGGCGATGGTGCGCGACTACGTCTTCGAGTGACCGAAGCTTCTTTCGCGTGGCCGGGGAGCCAGCCGCTTCACACGGACATCCGAGCAGTGGCTCAGATGGCAACGGGCGTCGCGCAGCAAGGCGAGTGGCCGGGTGAAGCGGCTGGCTCCCCGGCTTGGTGCAAACGTCGGCCCTAGCCGTGCGGGCGCCGTCTGCCCCGCTTCCCGCTGATGTAGCCCAGCAGCACACCCGCGCCGATCATCATGTTCAGAACCAGCGTGAAGAAGCGCCACAGGATGATGAACGTTCCCTCGAATCCCTTCGGTATCACCGAACCCATCACCGCCATCGTCGTCACCTCGGCGAAACCGGACGCACCCGGCGACGGCGAGAAGTAGAAGATCAGGAGCAGCACGACCTGCATGTAGAGCACGGTCATCACGTCGGCGTGGACGCCCATGCCTTTCAGCACCACCCAGGCGATCATGAACTTGTTGATGTAGATCACGACGGTGAGCAGCAGTCCCATCGTGAAGATCAACTTTCCCCGCACGAGGAATCCGGTCATCAGGTCGTGATAGCGGTCGACGGTGGCGAACAGTTTCTCGACCACCTGCGAACTCCCGAGCCGCCGCCCGAAGCGCGGAATGCGGCGCAGGATCCCGTGGACGGCGCGTTTCATGCCCGACGGGCTCAAGAGCGACAGCAGTACCGTCACGAGAATCAACGCGAAAACCGTGAACGACACGCCCGAAACCGTCCGCAGTCCCACGGGAACGAAGTCCGGGTGCACCAGGAACGAAAAGACGATCGCGCACCCCAGGAGGACGATGGTCGTCCCGAGAAAGCCACCCAGGAAGCACACCACCGTGGAATCGACCACCGTCATGCCCTCGGCGTAGAGCACGTAGACCTGTGCCGCCGCGCCTCCGGTCTGCGACGGTGTCGCGCCACCCAGGAACACATTGGCGAAGCACGAGCGCATGCACGCCCCGAAGGTGATCGGCCGGTAGACCTTGCGCGCGAATATGTAGATGCGGGTCGCGGACACCATCCAGTCCAGCGCGACCAGCCCCAGCGCAAGCCCCAGAAAGCGCGGGTCGAACTCGCCGAGGTGGCGGATGGTCTCGCCGATCGACGAGCGCTGGAAGACGATGAAGAAGCCGACGACGCTGAAAGCGAGAAACAGCTGCAGGCCGATTCGGATCTTTCGCGTGGAAATTGTCGGGGTGGCGGGTCGCATGTCGTCGGAATGGAAGACGCGAGTGTACACCATTCGGCGCGGGCGGCAAACGCAGCATTGACGACGCCGGACTGCCTGGTTAGGCTGTGTCGAAGCAAGGAGATTGCGTCATGGACACCAGCCGCACCACCTTCGGTCTGACGGACATTGGACAGGTCGCCGTGACCATCACGGACGTGCCCCGCGCGGTGGCGTTCTACCGCGACGTGCTCGGGATTCCGTTCCTCTTCCAGGCGCCGGGGATGGCGTTCTTCCAGGCGGGAAACGTGCGCCTGATGCTCGGTCTCCCGGAGGGGAACAAGGGCGCGCGGTTCTCCTCCATCGTGTACTTCCGCGTCGACGATATCCAGGCGTCCTGTCGCGAGCTCGAGTCGCGCGGCGTGTCGTTCACCCACGAACCGCGCCTGGTCCACCGGGGACAGAAGGCCGACCTGTGGCTCGCGTTCTTCAACGATCCCGACGGCAATACGCTCTCGCTCATGAGCGAGATCCCGCGGCGCGACTGACGCCGCTTGGCGGAATCACGGGGTTTCGAATACAAAAATCCCGTATTCGCATGCGCTTGTCTGTTCTGTATTGACCGGGGCGTGCGAGGCGCGTAGCATCTCGTTCTGCTGAAGCGCAGGCACTTCGTTCAATACACGTACAGCAACGGAGGGAAACGAGCATATGAACACTCGCATGCGTGTTCTCATGGTGGCGCTGACCCTCCTGGCCGCAATGTCCTCGTCGCTGTATGCGGCCGGAGAGAAAGCAGCCGGGAATCAGGTTGAGCGTGGCCGCTACCTCGTGGAGATGGCCGGCTGCCACGACTGTCATTCGCCCAAGGTCTTCAAGGATGGGATTCCGCACCCGGACCCGACGAAGCTTCTCTCGGGCCATCCGGCGGGTTCGCCTCTTCCTCCAATCGATGAACGCGCTTACAAGCCGGGCTACTGGTATCTGATGTCGGGGCACTTCACCGCGTTTGTCGGGCCGTGGGGCGTTTCCTACGCGATGAACCTGACGCCCGATGAACAGACCGGTATTGGCCTGTGGACCGAAGACGTGTTCATCAAGGCGCTTCGAACCGGAAAACACATGGGCGACGGGCGCGACATCCTGCCGCCCATGCCGTGGCCCAACTTCGCGGGCGTGACCGACGCGGACATGAAGGCGATCTTCGCCTACCTCCGGTCGTTGCCGCCCGTCAAGAACGCGGTCCCGGCCCCCACCGCGCCCAACGCCGCCGCCGGTCAACGCTGATCTGGCCGCATCCCGCCCCGGAGCCGCAGGGCACGGGGCGGGATCGGGGACCTTTCCCGCCCGGCCCGCATCTGGTATAGTGGGAGCCGCCTAACACGTTATCTCCACGCCAGTTCGTCATCGGGGCGCGGCGGTATGGGACCCGTACCGCCGTCGTGCTATGGTGAACGCCGGACGGAACCGCGGGGCCCATGAATCTCAACGTCTGCATCGAAACCTACGGCTGCCAGATGAACGAGTACGACTCGGAACTCGTGAAGTCGATTCTCGTCCGGCGCGGCCATGTGCTCACCGATCGTTTCGAGCAGGCGGATGTCATCCTCATCAACACGTGCGCCGTCCGCGAGAGGGCGCACCAGAAGATCTACGGGCGCCTGCAGCAACTCAGGCGCGTACGCGCGACGCGCGGCCGGGAGCTCACGGTCGGCATCCTCGGCTGCATGGCGCAGAACCTGAAGCAGGATCTCGTCGACGGCCACGACGAGGTGGACTTCGTCGCCGGGCCGGATTCATACCGGCACCTGCCCGAGCTGATCGACGCCTCGCGCGGCGACGCGTCCGTGGACGTGCCCGCGCTGGAGAAGGCGGCGCTCAAACTCTCCACGACCGAGACCTACACCGGCGTCGATCCCGTGCGGAGCGGTGGTGTCAACGCGTGGATCGCGGTCATGCGCGGCTGCGACAACATGTGCACGTTCTGCGTCGTGCCGTTCACGCGCGGGCGCGAACGGAGCCGCGACCCGAAGGGGGTGGTCGCCGAGGTGGAGGCGCTCGTGCGCGACGGCTACCGCCAGGTGACGCTGCTGGGGCAGAACGTCAATTCCTACCGCCACGGCGACGTGCGCTTCGCCGACCTGATGCGCATGGTGGGCGACGTGCCCGGAGTCGAGCGCGTCCGTTTCACCTCGCCGCACCCCAAGGACTTCCCGTCCGATCTGATCCGGGCCATCGCCGAGCACCCGGGCCTCTGCAAGCACGTCCACCTGCCCCTGCAGGCGGGCGGCGACCGCGTGCTCGATCTCATGCGCCGCACCTACACCAACGCGGAGTTCCGCGCGCTGGTCGCCGAAATGCGCGACACCATTCCGAACCTCGCGCTCACCACTGACATAATCGTGGGATTCCCGACCGAGACCGCGGCCGAATTCGACGAGACCGCGCGTCTCATGGAGGACGTGCGTTTCGACGCCGCCTTCATATTCAAGTATTCGGAACGAAAGGGAACCTACGCGCAACGCAGACTCCCCGACGACGTTTCGCCGGAGGAGAAGACCCGTCGCATCGTCCAGCTCGTCGAGCTGCAGAAGCGCATCACGGGCGAGATCAACCGAACGCTCGTGGGCACGACGCAGGACGTGCTGATCGAGGACCACGACCCGAAGCACGACGGATACGTATCCGGCCGCACGGATCATTTCAAGCACACGATACTTCCCGCGGAGGGAATGGAGATCGGCGACATCGTGCGCGTCGTGATCGACGACGCGCGCGGTGCCACCCTCCACGGACGCGCACTCGAACCGTCGCGTCGGGCCGCCGCCGCAGGGTAGAGCAGACACCAAACACGAAGGGAACATCTCGAAATGTCGACACCATCTCGAACGCGCACCACCACGTCAGGCGGCCGCTCGACCTCCGGGCGCAATACCGAACGCCCGCGAACTGCACCCGGCTCCCGCGCCGCGCCGTCGTCCGGTTCCGGGCCGCGCGCGGGTTCCGCGCGCACCGACCGCGGCCCGGTGCCGCGCAAGGGAGAAGAGATGTGGGCACTGGTCTACGACGCGGAAAAGGACCGCTGGGACAAGTCGCGCGGCTTCCGCCGGCAGCGCGTCCTGCGCCCGACCCTGGACCCCGACGACGCGCGCGATGCGCAGTCGGTGATCCTCAAGGTCCGGTACACCGGTTTCTGCGGCTCCGACGCCGGCATCTGGTTCCGCACGTCGTTCAAGACCATGATCCACGACTCCCTGAAGGCCGAGGGCAAGACCACGCGCGTCATCGGCCACGAAGTCCTGGGCGAGGTGGTAGAGGTGGGAGCCGTGGCCGGCGCACACTACGGTTTCAACACCGGTGACCTCGTTGCCGCCGAGTCGCACATCGTGTGCGGGCGCTGCCACCAGTGCCTGATCGGCCAGACCCACGTGTGCACCGACGAACGAATCATCGGCATCTCGCGCGACGGTGGGTTCGCCGAGTACATCAAGCTCCCCGCCACGGTGCTCTGGCGCACCGACTCCGACAGGATCCGGCCGGAGGTGGCGGTGCTTCAGGAGCCGTTCGGCAACGCCGTGCACGCGGGAAGAGCGTGGCTGTGCTCGGCTGCGGCGCCATCGGCCAGTTCACGATCATGATCGCGAAAGCGCTGGGGGCCTCGCGCATCATCGGCGTCGAACCGAATCCCATCAACGCGGCGCTCGCGAAGAAGATTGGCGCCGACGAGGTGGTCTCGTTCAAACCGCACGCCGAGGAGCGCAACGGCTGGAAGGCCGACCCCGAGGTCGTGGCGGCCCTGGTGAAGTTCAGCGCCGCCGACGGTGTCGATGTCGCCATGGAGATGGCGGGCTACAACTCGTCGGTCAACAACGCGCTCCAGTCGGTGCGGCGCGGGGGCGAGGTGGTGCTCTTCGGGCTCCGGCAGGGCGATTTCAAGATCCAGGACTTCCAGCGCATGATCGTCAAGGGCATACGCATCCAGAGTGTGATCGGCCGGCGCATCTTCGAGACGTGGGAGATCACGAAGAATCTCCTCGAAACGAAGGAGAACGGCATCCAGGACAAGATCTGGAACGTCATGCTCAACAAGGGCAAGGACACCATCGTCGACGCGAAGGACTTCAACCCGGCGACGTTCGAGAAGAAGATCGGCACCCACCCGAAGCTGATCATCAAGTGGTAGGCGATGCGTCGAGCAAGAGTATACCGAAACTTGGAATGGATGAAGCCAACCTCGGATAGCCGATGTCGCTGACCCCCGGTAGCCGCCTCGGAGCCTACGAAGTCATCGCCCCCGTCGGCGCGGGGGGCATGGGCGAGGTGTTCCGCGCGCGCGACACACGGCTGGGGCGCGCCGTCGCCATAAAAGCCCTTCC
>CAZPUV010000068.1:5724-10822 GCA_964589805.1 uncultured bacterium
CGACCCCGAGCGCCTGGCGCGCTTCGAGCGCGAGGCGAAGCTGCTCGCGTCGCTCACCCATCCCAACGTGGCCGGCATCTTCGGCATCGAAGAAGCCGGCGGGCACCGCTATCTCGTCCTCGAATTCGTCGAAGGCGAAACCCTCGCGCAGCGGATCGATCGCGGCCCGCTGGCCGTCGACGATGCCATGCGGGTGACGACGCAGATTGCCGCCGCGCTGGAAGCGGCGCACGAGGCCGGCATCGTCCACCGGGATCTCAAGCCCGGCAACGTGATCATCACGCCCGCCGGCGACGCCAAGGTGCTGGATTTCGGACTCGCGAAGGGTGGCACGGGGTCGGCGTCGCAGTCCGACGTCGATCTCACCCATTCTCCCACGCTCACCCAGCAGGTGACCGGCGCCGGCGTCATCCTGGGCACAGCGGCCTACATGAGCCCCGAGCAGGCGCGCGGGCGTGCCGTCGACAAGCGCACGGACATCTGGTCGTTCGGCTGCGTGCTGTACGAATGCCTCACGGGCCGCCAGGCGTTCGCGGGCGACACGGTCTCGGACCTGATCGCGCGCATCCTCGAACGCGAACCGGACTGGAACGCGCTTCCCGAACGCACGCCGTCTCGCCTGCGGAGCCTGTTGCGTCGCTGCCTGGAGAAGGACGTCAAGCGCCGCCTGCGCGACGTCGGCGACGCGCGCATCGAAATCGAGGACGTGCTCGCCACGAAGGACTCGGGATCCGGCGTGATGGCCGGCGCGCATCGTTCGCGGAGTCTCTCCACGCGCAGACTGCTCGGTGCCCTCGGGCTGGTGGCCGTCACGGCGGTCGTCACGTGGTTTGCGGCGTCGACACGGGACCGGACCGCCGAGGGGCAGGTGGTGCGCTTCGAGATTGCGGACTCGCCGGGCATGCGCTTCACCTACGACGGCGTGCACCAGGCCATCTCGCCGGACGGTCGCAGCATCGTGTTCGCCGCCGCGGACACCACCGGCCCGTTCTCGCTCTGGATCCGGCCCATGGAGTCGCTCGCCGCGCGCCGTCTCCCCGGAACCGAGAGGGGCGAGCAGCCGTTCTGGTCGCCGGACGGAAAATACGTCGGCTATTTCGAGCGGCAGCAGAAGCTCATGAAAGTCGCGGTCGATGGCGGGCAGCCGGAGACGATCTGTGCGACCACCGGCGCGCGTGGCGGCACCTGGAATCACGACGGGGTCATCGTCTTCGCGCCCCTGTCGGAGGGACCGCTGCACCGGGTGTCGGCCAACGGTGGCGAAAGCGTCCCGGTGACCGTGCTCGATTCTACGGAAACCGCGCACCGCTACCCGTGCTTCCTGCCGGACGGGAAGCGCTTCCTGTTCTCGGCGCTGCCGCCGCGCGACGGACGCTTCACCATCTGGATGGCGTCGCTCGGCGGCGGCGAACGCCGCGTCGTACTCGACAACGCCACGAGTGGCGCGGTGTACGCAACACCCGGCTTCCTGATCTATCAGCGCGACGACGTACTCGTGGCGGTTCCGTTCGACGCGGGGAGCGGCCGCGTGACCGGCGAGCCCGTCCCGCTCGGAGACCGGCCCGTGGGGACCAACTACTCCGGGGCGGCGCCGGTGTCCGCTTCGAACACCGGTGTTCTGGCGTACCTGTACCACGTGCCCGTCATGACGCGGCTGGTGTGGGCCGATCTGGCCGGGCGGGTGCTGGAGCCGATCCCGATGCCGCCGGGGCCGTACTCGAACGTCGAGATCTCGCCCGACTCGCGCCACGCGGTGCTGCAGCGCGACGAGGGCGTGTATGCCAGCGAACTCTGGACGGCGGACCTGGAACGCGGCGTCGTGTCGCGCTTGAGCTACGAGGACGGGTTCAACGAGGGCGCCGAGTGGTCACCGGATGGGACGCGCGTGGCATTCATGCAGGCGCCGAACGCCAGTTCGCCGACTCTGGTGGTTGTCGGTGTGGGGGCGGGTGCGTCGCGCGAGGAATACCTGGCGGACGACCCGGCGTTCAAGTACCTGCACGACTGGACGCCGGACGGTACCGCCCTCATCTACAGCCGGCAGGAGGCGAAGACGCGGCGCGACCTGTGGGTGCTCCCGCTGGAGGGGGACCGCAAGCCACGGCCGTTCCTCGTGACCCCGTTCTGGGAGGACCAGGGCCGCGTGTCGCCCGACGGACGCTGGATCGTGTACAACTCGGACGAGTCCGGCCGCCCCGAGGTGTACGTCCAGGCGTTTCCCGGGGGTGGTGCCAAGTACCAGGTCACCACCAACGGCGGGTTCAACGCCGGCTGGTCGCACGACGGATCGCGTTTGTTCTACCTTGAACAGTCCAATCTATTGACCGTGTACGCCGCGAGTGTCGTCAGCCGGGAGCCATTCCGGCTGGCACCGGGGCGCGTGTTTGCCAGGGTGCCGAGGGACGCATACAACGGGCGCCGGACCCGGGACGAGAAGCGGCTTCTCCTCCTGATGCCTGCGACGCCCGAGCCACCCCAGACGATCGCCTTCGTCCAGAACTGGCCGTCGCTGATGAAGAAGAAGTAGATCCTCGCAAGGAGCCATCATGTTCGACCAGATGAAGAGCATTCTCGTATCCGAGATCGCCTCCATCCGTGAGGCGGGGCTGTACAAGGACGAGCGCGTGATCACGAGTGCGCAGGCCGCGGCCATCACGGTAGCGGGCGGCGAGGTCATCAACTTCTGCGCCAACAACTATCTCGGGCTATCGTCGCACCCGCAGGTCGTCGAGGCGGCGCGCAAAGCGCTCGACGAGTGGGGCTACGGGATGTCGTCGGTACGCTTCATCTGCGGCACCCAGCAGATCCACAAGGACCTCGAGGCCGCGATCGCGAAGTTCCTCCAGACCGACGATACGATTCTGTATTCGTCGTGCTTCGACGCCAACGGCGGCCTCTTCGAGACGCTCCTCGGCGCCGAAGACTGCATCATCTCCGACGAGTTGAACCACGCGTCGATCATCGACGGCGTGCGCCTGTGCAAGGCCGAGCGCATGCGCTTCAAGAACGGCGACATGAACCACCTCGAGGAGTGCCTCAGGGAGGCGAAGAAGTTCCGTGTGCGCATGGTGGCGACCGACGGTGTGTTCAGCATGGACGGACACATCGCGAAGTTGAAGGACATCTGCGACCTCGCGGAGAAGTACGGCGCCGTCGTCATGGTCGACGACTCCCACGCCACCGGTTTCGTCGGCAAGACCGGACGTGGAACGCCGGAGTTCCACAACGTGATGAAACGCGTCGACGTGGTCACCTCCACGCTGGGGAAGGCGATGGGAGGCGCGTCCGGAGGATTCACCACGGGGCGCAGGGAGATCGTCGAGATGCTTCGCCAGCGCTCGCGGCCGTACCTCTTCTCCAACTCGCTGGCACCACCGATCGTGGCGGCGTCGCTCGCCGTGGTCGGATTGCTGGACAGGAGCACCGAGCTTCGCGACCGGCTCGAAGAGAACACGCGCTACTTCCGCACCGGCATGACCGCGGCGGGCTTCGACATCGTCAAGGGATCGCACCCGATCGTCCCCATCATGCTGGGCGACGCCAGACTCGCGCACGACGTCGCGCGCGACATGCTCGCCGAGGGGATCTACGTGATCGGATTCAGCTACCCGGTGGTGCCGAAGGGCAAGGCGCGCATCCGCGTGCAGGTCTCGGCCGCGCACACGCGCGAACACCTGGACCGCGCGCTGGCGGCGTTCAAGAAGGTCGGAAAGAAGCACGGGCTGGCGGGCGGACCGTAGGTCCGGACGCCGGAGGCGGAATCTGCTATCATACTCCTGACCGCTGCCGCGCGCGCCGCCGCGCACCAGCAAGGCCGCTTCGTTGCGAACTTCCCACCCGCCGCAGCTGGAGGCCTTTCGTGAGAAACCACCTGCTCTTCCTCGTCGCCATCGGGCTCTGCCTGGGGCTGCCTTCCGTTGCACGCGCGTCCGCACCATCCCACGGCTGGAGCCAGCTGTTTGGAAACGCGGCCGATCAGTACGGTGAAGCCATCGCCATCGACATCGGCGGGAATGTGCTGGTTACGGGCACGTTCTGGGGCGCCTTGAACCTCGGTGGGTCGAACCTCACGAGCGCCGGTTCGACGGACATCTTCCTTGCGAAGTTCGACGCCGCGGGCGCGCACCAGTGGAGCGTCCGCTTCGGCGACGCCAGCACCCAGAACAGCGTGGCCATTGCGACCGGGCCGGCCGGCGAGGTGGCGATCGCGGGCTACTTCCGGGGCACCGTCGACTTCGGCGACGGCAGCCTCACGAGCGCCGGCGCCAACGACATCTTCGTCGCGTGCTTCGACGCGAACGGCGTCCACCGGTGGAGCCGGCGATTCGGGGCTTCGAGCAGCGATTACGCGTTCGGTGTCGCACTCGACCCGAACGGCAACGTGGTGCTGGCGGGGAGCTTCGTCGGTGCGGTGAACTTCGGCGGTGCAAACCTCGTGAGTCAGGGCGAAGACATCTTCGTCGCGAGTTACACGTCTTCTGGAGTGCACCGGTGGAGCGCCCGGTACGGCGACCACGATGCGCAGGCCGCCTACGCGGTCGCGATCGGCCCTTCGGGCGGACCCGTGATAGCGGGCGGATTCGGCGGCACGGTTGACTTCGGCGGCGGGAATCTCGTGAGCGCGGGGATGGGCGACGCGTTTGTGGCATCACTGAACTCCCTCGGCGGGCATGTGTGGAGCGGGCGTTACGGAGACGCAGGCGACCAGTCGTGCCTGGGGGTCGACGTAGACGGAGAAGGCAACGTCTGGGCGACCGGTGTCCTCGCGGGAACGGCCGACTTCGGCGGTGGGGCTCTGACGAGCGCGGGCGATTACGATGTGTTCGTGGCCGGCTGGACATCCGCCGGAGCGCACCGGTGGAGCGGCAGGTTCGGGGATGCTGCCGAACAGACCGCGTTCGGCATCGCGGCCGACGCCGGTGGCGGTGTCTGCGTGACCGGTCGTCTCGCCGGGACGATCGACTTCGGCGGCGGGCCGCTCACGAGCGCCGGGGGGTACGATGCATTCGTGGCGCTGCTGGGTGCAACCGGCGCGCACGAGTGGAGCGCCCGGTTCGGCGACTCCGCGGGCGACGTGGGCCTCGGTGTTGCCGCGCAC
>CAZPUV010000069.1:0-10671 GCA_964589805.1 uncultured bacterium
CGCGCCCGCTTCCGGTCGAGCGTCGCGACGGTCTCGGCGGCAAACGACGCCACCACGTCGGGCTCGAACGCGCTCTCCAGTGGCTTGCCCGGCATGTCGGCGGCGCGCGGCAGTCCCATGAGCGCCAGCAGCGTGGGCGTCACGTCCAGGATCGAGGCACCCTCGATCGTGTATCCCTTCCTCACCCCGGGTCCGTAGAAGGCCACGATGCCGTCGGGACGATGCCACAGGGCGGCGTTCCCGGCCCAGATCTCCGGCCGGTTGCGCAGCCGGCTTTCGCCGCTCTTGAACCCGTGGTCCGAGATCACCATGAGCACGGAGCGGTCGTCCATCTCGTCCATGATCTCGCCCAGGATGCGGTCCTGCAGCACGTAGGATTCCTCGACGGCGCGGCTGAACTTCTCGTACTCGTCCGGCGCCACGTCGGGCATGCGCGGCGGCGCGTGCAACATGAAGAGGTGGCTCACGGCGTCCACCCATTCGAAGTACACCGCGAGCACGTCGGGGGCGCCGGAGCGAAGCTCGTGCAGTGCGATGTTCCGGAACGTCAGCGTCGATGCGTAGAGGTGGATGAGGTTGTTGACGCGGTCCTTCGGGTCGAAGGCGCCGTGGTGGCGCCTGATCTCCGCGCCGGGCAACGACACGAACCGTGCGATCTCGCTGTCGGGCACCGCGTCGGCGTGGACGGCCAGCGCGGAGAGCTCGTCACGGCGCGACGGCGGATACACGCTCGTCTCGGCCGCGCGGCCGGCCGTGCCCGGCGCATAGGCGAGATAGCCGAACTTGTCGGTGACCATGAGGCCGTCCACGCTTTCGGCCGGGTCGGTGGCGAGCCAGCCGATGACCGCGACACTGCGGTGGTAGTCCCCGAGCATGTTCCAGAAGGCGTCGACCCGGCGGTAGTGCCGGCTGATGGGGACGCGCGCGCCCGTCTCCGGGTCCACCACCGTGAAGTTGAGGATGCCGTGATCCTCCGGGTAGCGACCGGTCGCCATCGTCGTCCAGAGGAGCGGCGAGAGCATGGGCTCCTCGGAGCGCAGCGGTCCCGTGGCGCCCTGGCTCGCCAGTCGCGCGAAGTTCGGAAGCCGGCCCGCGTCCATGAGCGGGCGCAGGTTGAGCCAGTCGCCCCCGTCGACGGCCACGATCACGAGGCGGCGCGGCGCGGGAGACCCCGCCGGTGATTCCGCCTCCGACCAGTCACCCCACCGCACGATCGACGCTCCTCGCAACCCGATGCCCAGCGGCACGAGTTCATCTCTCATGCGGTTCGCAACCGCGGAGGCAAACGCGCCGCGCTCGACCGACGACTCGATCGACGCCGCCTCGATCTCCGCGGCCGCGACCACGAGCCGCTCGAGCGCGGACGGAAAGTCCGTGGTGAATCTCTGGAAAAGGCGGGAGGCCGAGCCGGGTGGAATGTCGAGTTCGACGCGGAACGCAACCTGCGTGGACTGGCCGCTCAGGAAGATGACGGGTGCCGCACCTGCCTCCGGCACCCGGAACTCGCGCACGCCGATGGGATACCGCAGGAGGCGTGTCCCGGGCCCGGCAAAGTGCCACCCGGCTTCGACCGCCGCGAAGTCCCCGCCGCGCGACACGCGCACGGCTTCGAAACCCGACGGCACGCGTCGCAGGCCCACCAGGCCCGCGAGCAACGCGATGGTTGCCGCTACGATCAGAATGAAATGAGTGCGTTTCATCACAGGCACATGAGCGGCGTGAACGAAGCCCTGGCATGCGGCGCGTCGCGGAGCCCGGCCAAGGGTACGGTGCGCCGGTGAAGCGCGTCAAGCGGCCCTGAATCGGCATGGCGGCTCCGACGGCCGCTCCCTATAATGCCTCCATGCCCGCAGACACGGCCCACCGCCGTCCGACCGTCGCGATCATCGTCCTCACGTGGAACGGTCGCGACCTCACACTCGACTGTCTCGAGTCGATCGAGAAGGTCACGACTCCGAACCTCCGTGTCATCGTGGTGGACAACGCGTCCACCGACGGAACCGCCGATGCGGTCGCGGCTCGCTTCGGCGCGCGCGTCACCGTGGTGGTGAATCCGGCGAACCTGGGCTACGCGGCGGGCAACAACGCGGGCATCCGCCGCGCCCTGGATGACGGAGCCGACTTCGTACTCCTGCTGAACAACGACACGATCGTCGACCCCGCCCTGGTCGACGAGTTGCTTCGCGGATTCTCCGCGTCACCCGGGGCGGGCATCGCCGGCCCCAAGACCTACTATTCT
This sequence comes from uncultured bacterium, assembly GCA_964589805.1. Lineage (GTDB taxonomy): Bacteria > Krumholzibacteriota > Krumholzibacteriia > WVZY01 > JAKEHA01 > JAKEHA01. Next base: position 2,240 of record CAZPUV010000069.1, read on the forward strand.
ACCCCGGCGGACCGGATATGGTTCGCGGGGGGCGTGGTTTCCTTCTGGCGGGGAACCGCGCGGCACATCGGGATCCGGGAGACCGACCGCGGGCAGCACGACACGCCCCGCGATGTCGACTACGTGAGCGGGTGCGCGCTCATGGCCCGATCCACCGTGTTCGGCGCGATCGGTCTTCTCGACGAGTCGTACCAGGCGTACTTCGAGGACGTCGACTTCTGCGTGCGCGCCGCACGCGCGGGCTTCGGCGTCAGGTACGTGCCGGCTGCCCGGGTCTGGCATCGCATCTCGGCGAGCACCGGCGGACAGCTCTCGCGCCGGAAGATCGCGCGCAAACTCCGCAGCGCACGGCGGTTCTTCGGAAGGTACGCGCGGCCCCATCACTGGCTGACCATACCTTTATTTTTCGGCGTCGATATGATAAGAGTAGTCATCCTGGTTCTGGCGGGTCGGATTCGAGAAACCGGTCCGCGAACCCCGCAGTCCACACCCTGAAGCCCGGGGCGGTTTCCCAAGGATGAAGGTTGCGATCTTCGGTGGGAGCGGTCAGCTTGGCCGCGACGTCGCCGCGGAGTTCTCCACCCACCGCGTCGACGCCATCGATCACGCCCGCGCCGATGTCCGCCGCGCCGACGACGTCAGCCGCATCCTCACCGCGTTCGAACCCGACTGGGTCGTCAACTGCGCCGCCATGACGCACGTCGACGCCTGCGAGACGGACCCGCTCGCCGCATTCGAGGTCAACGCGCTGGGCGCCCGCAATATCGCGCGTGCATGCGCGGCGCGCGGCACGAACCTCCTGCACATCAGCACCGACTACGTATTCGACGGAACGAAGAGCGGAGCGTACGTGGAAAGCGATACCCCGCGCCCGGTAAACGCATACGGAATCTCGAAACTGGCCGGAGAGTGGTTCGTGGGATACGAATCTCCCGGCAGCGTGATCGTCCGGACCAGCGGGCTGTACGGACACAACCCGTGCCGGGGCAAGGGTGCGAGCTTCGCGGAGGCGATGCTCGCGCGCGCCGCCGCGGGCGAACCGCTGCGGGTCGTCTCCGACGAGCGCCTGACCCCCACGTTCACCCCCGACCTGGCGGCACAGATCCGTGCCATGATCGAGAACCGGGTGCGGGCCGGCGTCTACCACGCGACCAACGGCGGAGACTGTTCGTGGCACGAGTTCACGACGGAATTGCTCCGGCTCGCGGGGTCGAGCACCGTCGTGGAACCGATCCGCGCCGCCGACTGGAAGTCCCCGACGCGGCGGCCGGCGAACTCGGTGCTCCACAACCACGCCCTGCGCGCGCTCGGCCTGGACCGGATGCCGGATTGGAGGGACGCGCTCGCACGTTACATGGCGTCGCGGCCCTCCCGAAGGACGTCCTAGAAGAGCACGTGAAGCAGCGCCGCCACGAAGGCGACCGAGAGACCGGCGGTCAGGAGTCCGATGAGCAACGCGGTCCCCAGCGCAAAGGCCGGGACGACGAAGACCGCCGCGAACAGGCCTTTGACGAGCAGGAGTCCCAGCTTCAAGGGGAGCAGGACGACAGCCAGAAGGATGTGGAGAATGAACGCTCCCAGCAGAATCGAGCCCACCAGCAAACCGGCGAACAACAGAACGGAAAGTTCGATCATGCCCTCCCTCCCGGGATCTGCAGACACGCACCGCCAACGCGGAGTCTACACCGGAACCCCCGGTTCATTCGACCCCGGCCAACCCTGCGCCCCGGTGCGACTTCCGGCGCCGCGCGCACGCTCGTGCGCGGCACTGTGCGGCCTTCTGGCGCTCTTGGCCACGGGCGCGGCGGCAACCGAGTCCCCGCGCGTTCCTTCACCGGATCCCCTCAACTACGTCTCTCCCAGCCGTCCCTTCCGGACGCTGCACACGGCGCTCGACCTCGACATCGACGTCGAGCGCCAGCGGATCGCCGGGAGCGTGACTCATCGCATCCGTTCGCTTAGACCCGGTGTGCACGAGATCGGTTTCAACTGCGTCGACCTCGCCGTGGATTCGGTCACGGTCGACGGCCGCCGCGCACCGTTCGATTATCCGGTGAAGGCGGGACAGAATACGTCCTGGATCAGCGGCGCCGAGGAGACCGTCGCCGACGACCAGCTGGTCGTCCGGTGCGACCGGCCTCTCGCGCGCGACGAGGAAGCGCTCGTGACGGTGTACTACCGTGGCGAGCCGAAGATCGGCCTCTACTGGATCCCCACAGAGAAGGGAATCCCCGAGAAACGCTGGGAAGTCTGGTCGCAGGGCGAAGGCGAAGACAACCGCTACTGGATCCCCTGCCACGACTATCCCAACGACAAGTCGACGTTCGAGGGACGATTCCGCGTGCCCCGAGGTTACACGGCGATTTCGAACGGCGCCCTCATGGACCGAAAGGACGTCGGCGACCGGACCGAGTTTCACTGGAAACTCGACCAGCCCCAGGTCAGCTACCTGATCATGCTCGCGGTGGCGAAGTATCGCATCTACGAGGAGAAGTGGCGGGGCGTGCCGCTGTGGTACGTGGTCCCGCCGGACGCGAACGACGCGACCATCCTGCGCGGATACGGCCTCACCGGAGACATGATGGAATTCTTCTCGCGCGAGACGGGGATCGACTACCCCTACGCGAAGTACGCGCAGGTCGTGGTCCAGAACTTCATCTACGGAGGGATGGAGAACACGACCGCCACGACCATGAACATGCGCACCCTGTACGACGAGCGCGAAGCGCTGACGCGCACCGAGCAGAACCTCGTCGCGCACGAGCTCGCCCACCAGTGGTTTGGCGACCTCCTCACGTGCCGCGAGTGGAGCCACATGTGGCTCAACGAGGGGTTCGCCACCTACTACGCGTATCTGTACAAGGAGCACCGCGAGGGTGACGACGCCTTCCGCTACCAGATGCGTGAGGCGCAGAAGAGGGTCGTGGAGAGCGACGACGCGGGCGCAAGACCGATGGTGGTTGATTTCTTCAACCGCACCGACGCGCGCAACAACACCAACGTGTACAACCGGGGCGCCAGCGTTCTGCACATGCTGCGCTTCCTCCTCGGCGACGAACTCTACCGCGAGACCATTCGCGTCTATGCGGAGCGGCACCAGTCCGATGTGGTCGAAACCCAGGACCTGATGCGGACCGTCAAGGACGTCACCGGCGAGAACCTGGACTGGTTCTTCGAACAATGGGTGTTCCTTGCCGGTCACCCGAAATTCAAGGTGACGAAATCGTGGGATCGCGAGACCAAGCTCCTGCACCTGCGGGTGGACCAGACACAGAAGACCGGCGGTCTCGTGCCCGTGTTCCGCGTCCCGGTGGACGTGGAGATCGCCTGGGAAGGCGGCAGCCGTGTGCAGCGCATCGTGGCCGACCGGGAGTCGCAGCACTTCTACTTCCCGCTGCCCGCCGAGCCGAAGATGGTGATCTTCGACAGGGGCGAGTGGATCCCGAAGACCCTCGACTTCCCGCGCCAGGTCGGCGAACTTCTCTACGAGCTCGAGCATGCGGACTTCATGGCGCGCGTGCGCACCGTCGAGACGCTGGGGGCGAGGGGTTCGGATGCGCGTGTCGTGCCCGCGCTCCGCGGCGTCCTGCTCTCGGGTGACCACTGGGGCATCCGGCGGGAGGCCGCGCTGGCCCTTGGATCGATCGGAACGCCGGGCGCGCGCGACGCGCTCGTCGACGGGCTCGCGGTCGATGAAGCGCGCGTGCGGCTTGCGTGCGCCGAAGCGCTCGGTTCGTTCCAGCGCGACGAGACCGCGGCGTCGGCACTGGAGCGGGCCATCGACAGCGACCGTGCCTACGGCGTGCGCGCGCAGGCCGTGACGAGCCTGGTCAAGGCGCGCGGCAGCCGGGCGGCAACCGCGTGCCTGGCGGCACTCAAACAGGACTCGGATCGCAGTTCCGTCCGCAACGCGGCGCTTTCCGGTCTCGCGGAGCTAAAGGACCCCGCGGTTCTCGACCGCGTCAAACCGTTTTGCACGCCGGGAAACCGGCGCGACCACCGGCACACCGCAATCAGGGCGTACGCCGATCTGGCGCGCGAGTTCACGCGCGACTCCGATCGCAGGCGTGCGGCGGATTTCCTTCACCCGTTCCTCGGCGACTGGTACCTGCGCACGCGCGAGAGCGTGATCGACGCGCTCGCCATCATCGGCGACCCGTCGTCCGTCACCGAACTCCGGCGGGTCGCGGCCAGCGACCCCCTCTCCGCGGTACGAAACCGCGCGCTGAAGGCGGCGGATCGGATCACCGCCGCCGAAGCCGCCCGCGACGCAAAGACGGATCAGTCGGCCGCGATCGAGGACCTCAAACGCCGCGTGGCGTCCCTGGAAGAGGAGCTCCGCGATGCCCGCCGCAGACTGGCGGTGCCCCCGCCGGGAGAGAACTCTGGCGACTAAGCCGTTGGCAGAAAAGGCACTGGGGCCAGGACCGAACCGGCACAAATTGATTTGACTTTGCTAAACGTTTCACATAGCCTGATATCGGTTGCTGAAGCGAGTCTCCACCCAGTAGAGTCGGGCGTCTTGAGGAATGGGCCCAGCGGCTCCGCCGGCGTGTTGAGTTCGCTCTCAAGGTCCGGGTCGTGAAGTCGGACAAGGACCGATATGCGTGGGCGCGACAGGCAGGGTTGCTTTCGACGGTTCCCTTCCTGATGGCCGTGCCTCCGATCGCCGGTCTTCTGATCGGCCGATATCTCGACAAGAAGTTCAACCTACAACCCGTTTTCACCATCGTCCTGTTGCTGTTGGGTTTCGTCGCGGGTGTGCGCGAAGTCACACTCGTGATAAGGAAAGCGAACACCCGGGACGATGGGGACAAGAAGAGTGATCGAAGCCCGAAATAGCGTGACAGTTGCAGCCTGGTCCGCCGTGGATGCGGACCTGCTGCGGCGTGTGCGCAGGACATCCATCGTGCTCGGTCTCGTCGTCGGTGTTCCACTCACGACATATTTTGGTCTGATGGCGGGGGCGGCGTGGTTGTGCGGGATCGCCTGGTCCCTCGTCAATCTGGCAATGATCGCATCGGTGACCAGGCTCGTACTGACGGACGGCCCGCGCGACAAGGGTGCCATAGCGCTGGCGATGACATTCAAGTTCCCGGTTCTCTACGGCGCCGGCCTCCTCATGCTCGCGGTGCTGCAACTCCCCGCGGCGTGGCTGGTGGCCGGATTCTCCTGGCCGCTCTTCGTCGCCGTGATGAAGGCCGCGGGCCGGGCGTACCTGCGCCTCGACGAGAACCGCTAGAACCACGTACCGACAAGGATTGCACTGGTGAGCTGGACCAACCTGATCGAGGGACTGCCCGGGAACGGCGCGCTGCGCCTGGTCGCCGAGGCCGCGGAGGAAGGCGCGCACGGCGCCGCACACGAACTCCCCAACTGGATCACCCTGATCACGGAGTTCATGTCCGACTCCCCGCTCCGGCACTTCCTGCACGAGTGGGAAGGCATGATCTTCGCGTTCGTGATCGCCGGCGTGCTGATCGTTGTCGCGCGCCTGGCGTCGCGCAACCCGCAGATGGTGCCCGGCCGGCTCCAGAACGTGGTCGAGATGGTCGTCGAGGGGCTCTCGAACTTCATCGTCGGCATCCTCGGCCCCCGGGGACGCCAGTTCGTCCCTTTCCTGGGGACGCTCTTCGTGTACATCCTCGCGATGAACCTCTCGGGTGTGCTGCCCCTGGGGAAATCACCCACCGCCAGCCCGAACACCACCGTCGCGCTGGCCCTGTGCGTGTTCCTGTACTCGAACTGGATCGGACTGCGGTCCAACGGACCCCTGGGGTATCTCAAGCACCTCGCGGGCTCGCCGAACAGCGCGGTGGAATGGGCGTTCGTCCCCATCATGCTGCCGATTCACATTCTCGGGGAAATCGCGCGGCCCGTGAGTCTGTCGCTGCGACTCTTCGGGAACGTCACGGGTGAGGATGTGCTGCTGTTTGCTTTCTGCAGCCTCGGCGTCGTGGCGCTCTCGTTCGCCGATTCGCCCATCGGCATCCCGTTCCAGGTTCCGTTCATCTTCCTGGCATTGCTGACGAGTTTCATTCAGGCACTCGTGTTCACCCTGTTGAGCACGATCTACATCCTGTTGTGGCTGCCTCACGAGCATCACGCCGAAGAGGGGCACCACCAGGTCGCGTCCCAAACCCAACCGTAACCGAGGAGGTTATTGAAAATGGATGCTTCAACCGCTCTGGGCTTTGCACTTCCGATTGGTCTCGGCCTCGCCGCGATCGGATCCGGCATCGGTTTCAGCCGCGCCATCGGCTCCGCGATGGAGGCCATAGGCCGCCAGCCGGAGGCTTCCGGCAAGATTCAGACCGCGATGATCATCGGCGCCGGTCTCATCGAGGCGCTCACGATCTACGCGTTCGTCACGGTGTTCCTTCTGATGCCAAAGATCCACTAACAGCCGCCAGAAGACCGACGCGGTTGAACCGGCGCCACGGCGTCCGACGCCGCGCGGTCGAGGAGTGTCGAGATGGAACTTCAGTGGAAAGCATTACTGACGCAGGTCGTCGGGTTTCTCGTCGTCCTGTGGCTGTTGCGCAAGTATGCGTGGGACCGGTTGCTCTCGTTCATCGAGAAGCGACGCGAGACCATAGCCGCCGAGTTCGAGAGCATAGAGAAGACCCGCGGCGAAGCGGACACGCTGCGCCGCAAGTATGAAGAGGAACTCTCCGGCATCGAGGCGACGCGGCGGGCCCGCATCCAGGAGGCGGCCCACGAGGCCAGCGGCATCGCGAGCCAGATCAGGGAAGACGCCCGTCGCGAAGCTGTCGAAATGCGCGCGAAGGCCGGACAGGACATCGGCATGGAGATGGACAAGGCCAACGCGGCGTTCCGCAATCAAATGGTCGAGGCCGTCATCACCGCCACCGAGAAGCTGATCCGCCAGCGTCTCGACGATGCCCAGCACCGGCGCCTGATCAACGAGTTCCTGGACGACGTCGGCAGCCAGGCGGCTGGCAGGTAGACGATGGTCCTCTCCGGCATCGGCAAGCGCTACGCGGTCGCCCTGTTCAAGGCGGCGGTCGCCGAGGACATCCTGGAACAGGTGCACGGCGACGCGATGAGCTTCGCCCGGCTCATCGAGTCCGAACCTTCGTTCCGGCACTTCCTGACGTCGTTGCGGGTGACGCCGGAAGAGAAGCAGGACCTCGTCGTTCGCGCCATCGGCGAGCGCGCGTCCGGCCTCTTCGTGAAGTTCGTGCTGCTATTGATAGACAAGAAGCGCATCGGCAAGTACGCCGAGATCGCGATGGCGCTGGAGTCACTGTACGAAGAAAAACAGGGCGTCGTCGAGGTCACTGTAATCACAGCGATTCCGCTCGACGCCGAACTGGAGCGCAAGGCCCGGGCCACCATCGAACGGCGCACCGGCAAGTCGGCGAAGATCGTCAAACGCGTCAACCCGGACGTAATCGGCGGCGCAATCATGATCGCCGGCAACCGGATCATCGACGGAAGTATTCGCAATCGTCTCGGCGAGATGCGCCGGGAACTGCTCGAGTTGAGAGTGCATTGATCGAATATCGAGGAGAGAGAGCATGGCGTTTCGACCCGAAGAAGTAAGTTCCATCATCCAGGCGGAGCTCCAGAAGTCCGAGGCGAAGCTCGAGATGGAGTCCGTCGGCACGATCCTGCAGGTGGGCGACGGTATCGCGCGCATCTGGGGCCTCGAGGACGCGATGGCCGGCGAGTTGCTGGAGTTCCCCGGCGGTGTGGCGGGCATGGTGCTGAACCTGGAGGAGGACAACGTGGGCGCCGTGTTGTTCGGTTCCGACACGGGCATCAAGGAGGGTGACACGGTCAAGCGCACCGGCAAGGTGGCGCAGGTTCCGACCGGCAAAGCCCTGCTGGGCCGCGTGGTGAACTCGCTGGGCCAGCCCATCGACGGCAAGGGGCCCATCGTGACCGACACCTTCAACCCGGTCGAGGCCGTGGTGCCCAACGTGGTCCAGCGCCAGCCGGTGAAAGAACCGCTGCAGACGGGCCTCAAGGCCATCGATTCGATGATTCCCATCGGGCGCGGTCAGCGCGAACTGATCATCGGCGACCGGCAGACCGGCAAGACCGCGATCTGCCTCGACACGATCATCAACCAGAAGGGCACCGGCGTCATCTGCATCTACGTCGCCATCGGCCAGAAGGAATCGACCGTCGCGCAGGTGGTTCGCCGCCTCGAGAAGCATGGTGCGATGGAGTACACGACGGTGGTCAGCGCCTCGGCGAGCGACCCCGCACCACTCCAGTTCCTCGCGCCCTACGCGGGTGCGGCCATGGGCGAGTTCTTCCGCGACAACGGAGGCCACGCCGTGTGCTTCTACGACGACCTTTCCAAGCACGCCCAGTCCTACCGGCAGATGTCGCTCCTCCTGCGCCGCCCGCCGGGTCGCGAGGCGTACCCCGGAGACGTCTTCTACCTGCACAGCCGC
>CAZPUV010000070.1:0-10566 GCA_964589805.1 uncultured bacterium
TCCCGCTCGGCGGCGGCAAGGGAGGATCCGACTTCGATCCCAGGGGCAAGTCCGACGACGAGGTCATGCGTTTCTGCCAGAGCTTCATGACCGAACTCTTCCGCCACATCGGGCCGAACACGGATATCCCCGCCGGTGACATCGGCGTGGGTGTACGGGAGATCGGATTCCTCTACGGCCAGTACCGGCGACTTCACAGCGAGTTCACTTCCGCACTGACCGGGAAGGGGTTGAACTGGGGCGGGTCGCACATCCGGCCCGAGGCGACCGGATACGGATGCGTGTACCTCGCCGCCGAGATCCTCGCGCACGCGAAGATGTCACTCGAGGGCGCGCCGTGTCTGGTCTCGGGTTCGGGGAACGTGGCCCAGTACACGGTGGAGAAGCTGCTCGATATGGGGGCCAAGCCGGTGACGCTCTCGGACTCGGACGGGTACATCTTCGACGAGAAGGGGATCGACGACAGGAAACTCGCCTGGGTCATGGACCTCAAGAACCGGCGCCGCGGCCGTATCAGTGAGTACGTCGACGAGTTCGAGGGAGCCGTGTACACGCCCGTCGACCCCGCGAAAGAGTACAACCCGCTGTGGGCGCACCGGGCAACGGCGGCGTTTGCGTGCGCGACCCAGAACGAGATCAACGCCAGGGATGCGGCGCACCTCGTCAAGGGCGGGGCCCGGCTCGTCGTCGAGGGTTCCAACATGTCGTGCACGCTGGACGCCGTCCACGAGGCCGGTATCCTGCTGGCCCCGGCCAAGGCCGCCAACGCCGGAGGGGTGGCGGTGTCGGGCCTGGAGATGTCCCAGAACAGCCTCCGCTACGCGTGGACCCGCGAGGAGGTCGATTCGCGCCTGCGCGGGATCATGCGGCACATCCACCAGACCTGTCTGGCGGCCGCCGAGAGCCACGGTCGCGCGGGAAACTACGTCGACGGGGCCAACATCGCCGGTTTCGTCAAGGTGGGGGACGCGATGCTGGACCAGGGCGTCCTGTAGGCGGGCGCGGAAGACATCGGAAAACAATGGACGAAACGCCGCCGCTTTACGTATCTGTAGAGCAACCGAGCGGCGCCGGCCGCGCCGCGACGGCTTCGATGCCATGTTCAATCCGCTGACTCCAGAACAACTGGCGGTGAAATCACTGGGCGAATCCCGGGTCGCGTCACCGCTCGACCTCTCGCCCCACGTGGGCGACGGACTCGCGCACTACGTGCCCGACACCACGAGAGTCCTCTACCGCGTCGCGGGCGAGAATGACCAGGATTTCGATACCCACCTGTTCATGGAGCGCGCCGGGCCGCGGGAGAAGATCTACTTCGATCCCGCGAGCACGCGGGCGGCGGTGGTGACGTGCGGCGGACTCTCGCCGGGCGTCAACAATGTGATTCGTTCCCTGGTCCTGGAACTGCAGTTCCAGTATGGCGTGCGGGACATACTGGGTTTTCGCTACGGCTACCGGGGGATGAACCCGGCGCGCGGCTACGAGCCCGTGCCGCTCACCTACGAACTCATCCGCACCATCCACAACGAAGGTGGCTCGATCCTGGGGACGTCGCGCGGTGCCGAGGCGGTGCCGGTGATGGTCGATCGGATGGCCGAACTCGGCGTGGACATCCTCTTCTGCATCGGCGGCGATGGAACGCTGCGCGGCGCGCACGCCATCTACGAAGAGGTGGCGCGCCGGGGTCTGGGCATTGCAATCGTCGGGATCCCGAAGACGATCGACAACGACATCACGTTCGTCTACAAGACATTCGGCTTCGATACGGCCGTGGAGGTCGTCAGGCAGGCTGTCGACGGCGCGCACGTTGAAGCGATCGGGTCCGTGAACGGCGTGGGACTGGTGAAGGTGATGGGCCGCGACTCCGGCTTCATCGCCGCCTACGGGAGCCTCGCGAGCATGCAGGTCAACTTCTGTCTCGTGCCGGAGGTGCCGTTCGACCTGGTGGGGGAGGGCGGTTTTCTCGACTGTCTGGAGAGGCGACTCAACCGGCACGGACACGCGGTCATCGTGGTCGCGGAAGGGGCCGGACAGCAGTTCTTCCCCGACACTTCGCGCGAACAGGATGCGTCCGGGAACGTCGTGCCCCGCGACATCGGAGTGTTTCTCCGCGACGAGATCACGCGTTTCCTGCGCGGGCGGGGCTACATGTTTGCGATGAAGTACATCGATCCCAGTTACATGATCCGCTCCGTCAAGGCCAACGCGGGCGACGCGATCTTCTGCGACAACCTCGCGCGCAACGCGGTTCATGCCGGCATGTCGGGGAAGACCGATGTGGTCATTGGTCTCTGGCACGGCGTGTACACGCACGTTCCCATCCCGCTCACCGTCCAGGGGCGCAAGCACATCCACCCCGAGAGCTATCTGTGGCGCAGCGTCGTTGCCGCAACCGGTCAACCGATGCTCATGCGCGCGCGCGCACGAAGGTAGCCGCCGGATCCGGCTTGAAATTCCGCTCCTCCGGGTGCTACCCTCCCCCCGGAGCCATTCGTCCCATTTTCACCCAGGAGGATCGTGATGAACCCGCTTGCCCGAACGGGCGGGATTCTGCTTTTGGCCGCAGTGCTCTTCCTGCCGTGCGCGTCACAGGCGGGAGACGGGGCGGTACAGAACCAGATTTCCGTCTACACCGGCGCGAATGCCGAGGGGTACCTGCAACCGCTCGTGAACGCGTTCGGTGCTGCTCTGAACAGTTCGTTTGGATATTCCGCCTACATCCCCGCCAGCAGTTTCCACATCTCGCTCGAAGCGCCGGTCATGGGCGTGCTGTTTGGCGACGACGATCGGACCTTCAATGCAACCACGGAGTCCGGTTTCCAGCCCGCGAAGACCATGAGTGTACCGACGGTGGTCGGCGATGGGAAAGCCGTGATCGTGAGCGGATCCGGCGGCGCGCAGTTCGCGTTCCCCGGCGGGCTCGACCTCAACTCGTTCGGTCTGGTCGTGCCGCAGTTCCGGGTCTCCTCGCTCAAGGGGACGGAGGCGGTCATCCGGTGGATAGCCTTCGAGCAGGGTGACGCCGACCTGGGCAAGGTTGCCCTGTTTGGCATCGGCGCCCGCCACGACATTGCGCAGTACCTCGGTGACGCGCCCGTGCTCGACCTGGCCGTGGGAATCCTGTGGCAGAGCTTCGACGTGGGCGAGACCGCCGGCGGCGATGACTTCGTGTCCACGAGCGCGTTCGCCACGCAGGTGCAGGCGAGCAAACGCACCCCGCTCGGTTTCATGACGTTCGAGCCGTACGCGGCCCTTGCATTCGAGAATCTGAGCGTGGACGTGGCCTACGAAGATTCGAACGGAGCCGCGCAGGCCATCTCCCTCGACGGTGAAAACAGTGTCCGTTTCACGTTCGGCGCGGGGTTCAACTTCGCGGCCGGGCACGTGTGGGCGGACTACAGCGTCGCAAACACCAACAACTTCTCGTTCGGACTTGCCCTGGGCAACGTCGGACGGCCATAGGAAGGGGAGTGGAGACGATGAAACACACACTGCTCATCCCGGCCGTGGCCGTCGTGCTCGGCATCGTGGCCCTGCCCGGTTGCCTGAAGGACAAGGTGCTCGAGATCGTGCTGACCGCGGAGACATCCGCGGACTTCGCGACGGACGAGGAAAGCGCCAGCTGGACCAAGGCCGCGATCGTCGACCTGGGCCAGGAGATACGCGACATCCTCGAGGACAACGGTTACAGCACGTCCGACATCAAGTCGGCGCACGTGACGTCGGCGCACTACGGCGTCACCTCGTTCATTCATGAACATGACTGGGAGATCGGCGGGAGGATCGACGTCGAGTACAACGGCACGACGGAGACCGCGATTCTCTATACCGCGCAGTCCGTCCAGGCAGCGCTGGGCAAGAAGATCTCCGCGCCCATCGAGCCGGACGCAGTCACCCTGATGAACCAGGCGTTGCAGGAGTTCCTGAGCGGGGGCAACCCCGTGCTGACGTTCACCGTGGTGAACGGCTCGGTTACGCCGGCGCCGACCGCCGCAGACCGCATCGTCTTCGACTGGCGGGCCTGGATCGCCATTCAGGTGATCGTCGAGGAGGAAGTGGAAGTTCCGGATCCGTTCTGATCCCCGTTTACCCGGGCGGCGCGCTCGCCGGCGGGCGCGCCGCCGCTCATTGCGAGGAGTTTCTCATGACGCAGATCAACACGCTCGAGCCGCGCCACGTCTGGAAGCATTTTGACGACATCCGCAAGGTGCCGCGACCCTCACGCCACGAGGAGAAGATCCGCGAGCACATTCTCGGCTGGGCGCGAGAGCGCGGCCTGGAAGCGCGGGTGGACAAGATCGGCAACACGGTCATCACCGTGCCCGCGACGAAGGGCCGGGAGAAGGCGCCCACGCTCGTCCTGCAGGCGCACATGGACATGGTGTGTGAGAAGAACGCCGACGTGACGTTCGACTTCATGAAGGACCCCATCCAGCTCGCGCGCGACGGCGACTGGCTCTCCGCGCGCGGTACGACGCTGGGCGCGGACAACGGCCTCGGACTCGCCTCCGCACTCGCGATCGTCGACGACCCCGCGGTGGCCCACGGCCCGCTCGAAATCCTGGTGACCGTGGACGAGGAAACCGGCCTCACGGGTGCCGCCCAGCTCGACGCCGCGATGATCACCGGGCGTCACCTCATCAACCTGGACACCGAAGAACTGGGCGCGATCTACATCGGCTGCTCCGGGGGAGGGAACTCGACCATCTCCATTCCGGTCAAGCGCGAGCCCGCACCGGCCGGGTCGCGTTTCCTCGAGGTCGTCGTGACCGGGCTCCGCGGGGGGCACTCGGGCATGGAGATTCACCTGCACCGCGGGAACGCGGTGTGCGCGCTCGCGCGTATTCTGCGCGTCGGGGGCGGGGCCACGACCTTGCGCATCGCCGACATTCAGGGCGGCAACGCCCACAACGCGATTCCGCGCGAGGCCCGTGCGCTGTGCGCGGTTGCGGAGAAGGACGCGAAGGCCTTCGAGCAGGCGATCCGGGCGGAGGGTGCGCACATCGCGGCGGAACTCGCCGGCGCCGATCCGGAGATGGCCGTGTCGGTGAAGCCTGCCGCGGACACGCAACCCGTCATGGACGCAGAGTCGACCCGGCGGGTACTGAACGCGCTGCTCCTCGTACCCCACGGGGTCGAGGAGATGAGTGTGGCGGTACCGGGTCTCGTCGAAACGTCCAGCAACCTGGCGGCCGTCGAAACCGAGGCGGCCGGCGTGAACGCCCTGGTCAGCGTCCGCAGCCCCGTCCGCTCGGCGCTCGATGGCATGCGCGCGCGCCTCTACGCGGTCGCGGAACTCTCCGGCGGAAGCGTCAGGGACAAGGAACCGTACCCGGGCTGGAATCCGAATCTCGACTCGGAGCTCCTCGGCGTCACGCGCCGCGTCCACAAACGCGTGCTTGGTTCGGACCCCGAGCTCAAGGCGGTCCACGCCGGGCTGGAGTGCGGCGTGATCGGGGAAAAACTGCCCGGCATCGACATGGTCTCGATAGGCCCGTGGATCGAGGCGCCGCATTCGCCGGCCGAACGCGTGAACATCCCTTCGGTGGCCACGTACTGGAAACTGCTGGTCGCGGTCGTCGACGAACTGTCCGGTTCGCGGACTACTTGAGCAGGACCATCTTGCGCGTCTCCGTCCGGTTCATGGCGGAGAGCCTGTAGAAGTAGACGCCCGACCCCACCGGCGACCCGGCGTTGTTGCGTCCGTCCCAGCCGACGGTGTGCCGGCCTCCCGGCATGGACCCGTCCACCAGCGTGCGGACGCGAGCGCCCGTCACGTCGTAGATCACCAGTGACACCGCGATGCTTCGTTCGCCCGGCAGGTCGAAATCGATCGACGTCACCGGGTTGAACGGATTGGGGTAGTTCTGACCCAGGCGGAGTGCCGCCGGGATCGCCGGCGGCCCGTCGAGGACCGCGGTGGGAACCACGTAGCCATGGCGGCCGTTGCGGTGCAGATTCGCCCGGTGCATCGGCCACGGTGCCTTGAGCGGGTTGTAGGCGGTGGGAAGATCCCAGACGTACACCGTCCGGTCATACCCGGCCACCACGATCTCGACGTCGCCGTCACCATCGAGATCGACCACCGCCGGCGTGCCCCGCACCGCGTCCTTCGTCACGAGCGGGAAACCGTCGATGGGCGCGCCGGTCGCCGTCCAGGCGTTGATGAGTTTCTCCTCGTGACCCAGCAGCACATCGACCTGTCCGTCGCCGCTGACATCCGCGACCACCGGAGACGACTCCGTGTAGGTCTTCGTGGAATACGTGACCGGCCATCCGGGGACGTCGGACCCGTCGAACTGGATGGCGTAGAGCTTGCCGTTGGTCGAGGGGATGATCGCTTCCAGCTTTCCGTCGCCGGTGATATCCGCAAGCGCGGGTGAGGGATTGAAGAACAGGTTGTGCTGCAGCCATCGCGTCCACATGACGGTGTTGTCGTGGTTCAGCGCGTAGGTCTCCCCGGAACTCCGCACCGTCACCACGATCTCGAGGTCGCCGTTGTTGTCGATGTCTCCCACCGCCACTCCACCGCCGGCAAAATTGGGAAGCGAGCGCGGCCAGCCCGGGACGTCGCTTCCGTCCTCGTTGAACACGTAGAGCTTCTTGTCCTGCGTGGCGATGATGATCTCGTCCTTCCCGTCGCCGTCGATGTCCGCGAGCGCCGGGGGCTGGTACTGCCACTGATTGGTGTCGGGCAGCCGCTTGAAGACCCCCACCGTCGCCGGGTTGCCGTCGCCGTCCCTCACTTCGCTCCCGTCCGCGTTCCAGGCGTACAGGTACCCGTCCTGGTCCACCGCGATGATCTCGAGCTGGGCGTCTGCGTCGATGTTACCGACGACGACAGAGGCGCGCACGTAGTCTATGGTCGGGCGCGGCCAGCCCGGTAGCACGCTGCCGTCCCCTTTGAAGACGTAGACCTCGCGCGACGTATAGGCCGCGGCGACGATCTCGAATCCCGGCGCGGCGTCGATCCACGCGAGCGCCGGGGGACCGATGAAATCGCTGCCGAGCGGCGAGAAGACGCCCCAGGTCGCGGGCAGGCCGTCGCCGTCCCGGACTTCCTCGCCGTTGTAGTGCCAGGCGTGAAGGAACCGGTTGCCCACGATGATCTCGGGCCGGCCATCGCCGTCGATGTCCCCGATGGCGGGGGAGTTGGACGACTGGTCCGGCATCTCGTTGGGCCATCCCGGGAACTGGGGCGGGTTGGTCGAAGCCGAGGCGACGGCCGAGTAGGCGCTCTCGTTGCCCGACGAGTCCACCGTGGTGATCACGTAGTAGTAGCGTGTGCTGGGCGCGAGACCGGCATCGGTGAACACCGCGTGGGGGACGACGTCGGGCGATGCCTTCGCGAAGGGGCCGGCGAGCAGCGTGGAACGGTACACCCGGTAGCCGAACGTGTCGGGCGACGGGGCCACGCTCCACATGATCTTGATCTTGTCGATGCCGAGTGTGGCGTCGAACGACTCGATCACAGGCGGTGACGGCGGGCGCAGCTCGATGTTGCGCGTGATCGCGCGTCCTGCGTGGTCGGTGACCGTCACCCGCAGCGGGTTCGAGATGGTCGGGTTGACCTCGCTCAACCGGAAGCCCACCGAGTTCTCCGCCTCCGCGAGCAGGATCAGGTTCGGGAACGATGCTGCGCCGACGGTGACGGCACTGCCGGAATCGAGCGCAACCAGCGTCCCCGCCAGCGATCGCGCCGTTCCGCCGCCGTAGTTCTTCAACGAAACGAACAGAAGGAAGTTCTCTCCGGGCGAGATGATCCCGTCGCCATTTCCGACCGGGACCGCGTCGCTCGTGCGCAGTCCCGTGATCGCGAGCTCGGGCGCGTACACGACCCTCGCGAATCCGCCGGTCCACGAACTGGTACCGTGCGTCGTGACGCTGTTGAAGCGCAGGATCGATCCGTCGGCGGCGGACACCGACGCCGTCGCAGTCCACGTGGCGCCGGTGGGCGACCACGTGGCGCCCGCCGCGATCGCGGGTATGGGCAGGCTGCTGGACTGGAACGTGACCGTCGAGGATGTGCAAGCGAGCACCGACGTGGCGGCCACCGACGGTGTGGTGCCGACGTTCCGGAACACCGGCCGCAGCTCGACCCTTTCGCCCGCGTCGATTCTCCCGTCACCGTTTCCCGACGACGAACCGAGGTTGTCATCGTCCACGGCGACGGATTCGATCGCGAGCATCGCGGCCGCCGCCGGCAGCACCGTGATCACCTTCTCGCTCCGGGCGAGATTGCGGCCGGTCACGACCACCTGGATCGAGCCGGGCTTCGCGGTTGCGAACGGTACGGTCAGCAGCCCCGCCGCGTTGGTGGTTCCCACGGCATAATCCTCGCCGTTCTTCCACAGACAGACCTTCGCCGACGGCTCGGGCACGCCCGCGACATTCACCTGGATCGCGATGTTGTTCGTGCCGGCGGGCACCGTCGCGGGGACGGAGACGACCGGCGTCCGGATCGGACCCGTCCAGAGCGGCATCTCCGGGTCGGCCAGAATCGTGTAGATGTAGTGGGTCCAGAGATCCCCGCTGTCGCCGAGCATCGCGAACGGGGTCCGCCCGACGCGCGAGAGCGCAAACGCCTCGCCGATGCTCGTCTTGCCCGCGAGATAGAGGGCGTTGGCATACGCGGCCATGTAGTGCGACGAAGGATCGGCGAACGCGCTGTTCGACGCCCCGACTATCGACACGGCGCCGCCGTTCGGATTGCGCAGCATGGCTTCGCCGAGGCAGTCGTAGTCGAACGCCGCGGCCGAACAGTTGAGCATGTACAGGTTGAACTCGCGCCCGGGGTGATTGAGCGCGTTCGCGTCGGGGATGGTGATGGAGGCGTCCGCGACGTGCAGGTTGAACCGGAATCCGTGCCCGATGTGGAAGACGACGTTGTAACCGGCCCTCAGCGAATCGAGCGCGGAGGCCCTCGATTCGGGGACCGATCCCGGGTAGAGGTAGTCTGTTTCGTAGGAGCGTGTGATGCGACGGGACGGGCTGTTCACGTAGGTCTGGTGTACGCTTTCCGCGATCACCGCCCCGTTGTTGTAGATCGGCTGGCCCGGCGACCACGGGGACGGGAACAGCACTTCGGCGAGAAACAGAACCTTGTCGACGTAACCGGGGATCAGGGGCTTCTCGTAGTTCTTGATCTTCGAGATGACCGTGTTCGCGTCCGACAGCGTGGAAACCGGCAGACGGGACACGTACAACTCCGCCCACAGATCGGGGGCATCCGACGGCTGCTCGCCGAAGAGCGCGTCCCGATCGGCGTTGAAGGTTCCGTCGAGGCCCGCGAAGTAGATGTCGGCCGGAATCTGGGTGCCGGCGTAGTAGTAGCTGCTCCACAGATAGCGGGGCGGAACCTGGGGCGTGTCGCCCCCCAACAGGACGAAACGTGTTCCCCAGTTGACGTACGCGTCGCGCAGGAAGAACCGGATCGTCTCGGCCAGGTCGGTTCCGCGCGGGTAGTTGGCGGATATCCACTCGACGGTCTTGACCACGGTGGGAACGCCTTTCGCCGTCTTCCACGCGGCGAGCGTGTCGAACGCGGGCGCGAGCGCCGCGGTGGTGACGATGACGTACTCCACGGGGCTACCTTCGAGCGACGGAAGGTTCGATGGAACGAAGGGTCCCGACACGGGCTTCACGCTGGAAACGGGGTAACTCCCCGCCAGTTCGGGATTGATGACCGACGCGCGCAGGATCGCTTCCCGGTCCGCGGCGGTGGACGGCGTCATGCGCAGAGACCGCGCCGCGCCGGCTCGTTCGGGGTCTGCCTCGAGTTCGACGATCAACTCGATGTCCGTCGCGGCGACCAGATCCCCCGACCTCATTCTGAGCGGAAACACGGCGATGCTCGCGACGGTATAGCCGTGCCATGTTCCGGATCCCCCGTAGCGCACGAGTTCCGATGGGAACGAGGCGCCGTCCGACCCGGGCGCGACCGGATCCACCGGCGTCGGGATGACCGGCGGGGCGGGCTCGTCCGGCCCGGGCGAAGGCGACCTCGCCAGCGCCGGGTTGACGCCGCGCGCGACGACGATCTCGCGCCTGGCGCTCGCGCGCACGGCCGACACGCGATCGCCGGCCGGAACGAGAACGGTCACCATGCGCACGGGAAGCGCCGGTCGTCCGGGATCCGAGAGGAGCGGGAGTGTCTCGCCGCGGTCCGTGCGCGCCTCGATGGCGGCGCCGCCGGTCGCGGGTTCGATCGAGATGCCGTGTTCGGGGGTGGTTATCGTGAAATGCAGCGATCGCGGGCCGGCCCTTCCCTCGATGAGAAAAGTCGCCACGACCGCGATGACGAGCGCGATGCCAAGCCGGGTCGAGCGCATAGTATTTACGTGGCCGGGGACGGCTGCCAGCGAAGCCTAACTATAAGTGAAGCCGACAGTTGTGTCAATGGAAACCCGGCGGGCGGCCGGCGGGGGCGCCGCCGGCCGCGCCGGGGTTCAGTTGGCGTACTTGACCGAGCACCCGTAGGGAGCCGTGGCGCGGACGCCCGGGGTCTTTCCAGCCATGGAGGCGTCGAGCGAGGCCCGGACGTAGTTGGTCGCGCCCTTGATGTCG
>CAZPUV010000071.1:0-10432 GCA_964589805.1 uncultured bacterium
GCGCCGATCGCACGAAACGCGCGCTTCGCCCGGTTTCTGGCCGGCGCGCGACGCGAAGCCGGGAACCGCTCGATCACGAGCAGCACGGCAAGGGTGGCGGCGAATGACAGCTGGAGCCCGATGGACAGAATCGACACGGGCGACACCAGCAGCATGACGAACAACGCCTTGCCCAGCGCGTCAACCGGCCGCAACGGCCGAATCAGCGCACGCGCCGCGATCAGGAGAGCCGCCATGAGGTACGCGCGCGAGAGCGACTCAATCTCACCCACCATTCCCACGTACGCGGTGAGCGCCAGGAGCAGTATCAGGTCCCCGCGGCGCGGCACCGCGCGCGCCAGGAGGACTGCGAACATCGCGATGACGCCGAGATGCATACCGCTCAGCGCGAGCAGGTGTGCGATACCGAGTCGGATCACCGCTTCCCGTACCGGTTTCTCGATGTGTCCGCGTTCCCCGAGCATGAGTCCGAGCGGAAGTGCAGCATCGCGGGACATCGCACGGGCGAGGCTCACCCGCGCCGCGCGGTGCAGCGACCAGAACGCCCGCCGGTGGGACGGAAACGTGAACCCCGGCTCCACACGGCTGACGTCGCGCAGGCGCATGCGCACCTTTCCCGCCACGCCCCGGGAGAGGAGATAGCCGTCGTCCGCCCGCGCCGCGACGCGCGCCGCGCCTTCCAGCACGTCGCCGTAATCCACGTCGAAGAAGGAGGCCTGGGCGAGCAGGCGCACCCGCCGTCCCCCCACGTCCGTCTCGTAGATGAACGACGTGCCGAACGGCAGGTTAGCGGGGAACGAAACCACGCGGCCGCGCAGGACCATGGCCGCGCCCCCGTTGCCCGCCGCCACCCGTGCGACGTGTGCGCCGTCGTCCTGCATGCGCCCCATCGCCGCGGCGCCGACGCCGCCACAGGCCACGGCGAGCGGAATCCACGCCCACGCGGACCACGACCCCAGGATCGCCGCGCGCGCGGCCAGGCCGGCGGCCAGCGCCACCGAGAGAATCTTGCTGTGAAAGACACCGGCGACGATCGCCGCCGCAAGGAACCACACCACCGCCACCACCCCCGTGCCGGACCGCCCCCCCGGGGTCCGCCGCGAACCTACGTATTCGAGTAGAGCACCACCTGGTTCTTGCCGCGCTGCTTGGCGCGGTACATCGCCTCGTCGGCCTGTATGAACAACTGGTCTGCCGTCTTCGCCGTGTCGGGATAGACCGCCACACCGACGCTCACCGTGATCTCGCGCACGTGTCCGCGATGATCGCGGAAGCCACGGTACTGCTGTACGACCCGGCGCAAACGCTCGGCCGTGTGGACCGCCTCGAACTCCGGCGTCCCGGGCAGGAGTATCACGAGTTCTTCGCCGCCGTAACGGAACGCAATATCGACCTTGCGCAGGTTGCGCCCGACGATGTCCGCCACCGCCATCAGCGCCTCGTCGCCCTTCTTGTGTCCGAGTTCGTCGTTGACCCGTTTGAAGTCGTCGATGTCGAGCACGAGCATCGAGAGCGAAGCCCCCGAACGCGTCGCACGCTCGATCTCGACCGGCATCTGCCGGTCGAAGAACTGGCGATTGTAGATGCCGGTGAGCGAGTCGATCGACGTCAGATTCTCGAACTGGTAGTTGAACTCGATGACGCTGCGCACGACGGCCGCCGCGAGTTCGATGCGACGCTCCATCGTCTCACGCTCATGCCCCGGCCGGAAGTAGCAGCGCAACGCGCCAACCACCTTCCCCAGGGCGAAGATCGGAGCGACACCGAGCACGTCCCAGGTGGCAACGCCCTCCGGCGCGCCCGCGTCGAGGTTGGCCTTTGGCACCAGCCGCCGGGCGCCCGTCTCGATGGCGTGCCGCACCGATTCGATGGAGCGGAGTTCGGATTCGGTCATGACGCGCACCCGTGCGCCGGTCGCGTCGCCGGGCAGGAGAGCGTCGTCGATCACGTCCAGGCGCGCAGCGTCGAGACCGAGCCACCGTTCGAGCGTCGCGAGCAGGATGTCCAGGCGGTCGAGCACCGGCGCCGCGCGGTCGGCCACGGCCAGCGAGCGGATGATGTCGGGCAGGATCTCGGTGGGTTCGACGACGTCCGGCACAATCCGCGCCGGCCGAGCATCCGGCGTACGGCCCGGCTCCGCCGGCGCCGCGGCGCGCACGCCCGTCCAGTCCTCCCAGTCGCCCCGGGGCACGGCCACGCTCACCTGGTAGCGGCCGCCGTTGCGGCGGTAGCCCACCACCACGTCCCCGTTGTCGGGGGCGACACCCGTGCGCTCGAAGTAGGATGCGTCGCAGAGCGCCTCCATGGCGCGAATGGACTCGCGCCGGAGGTCGTGGATCTCACCCGTCCGCAACGCTTCGCCGACGGCCCGCCTGAGATCGGTCGGGAGCCGGTGCTGTGGAACAAGGTGGACGAGAAGGTATCGGAAGTCCTGGTCGTAGATGCGCATTGCGTCGGTACCTTCGTCCGCCGACGGCCGTTTTCTGGCCACCTCAATTGTACCGCACGCGGCCACAGCCCTTCCAGGGCTTTCCCATGCCCACTTCTTCCCCTGGCGCAGCGCCTGTTTTGGCTTGCAAGTTGCTCGGACCTTCCAGCATATTGCCCCAGACTCTTTCCACATACCCCCCGTGGCGATCCAGGAGGTCCCGGTGCGTTCGAACTTCCTCAGACCTGGCATGACCATCCGATTCATCGTGGCGCTGGCCGGCACCATCGCGCTCGCGGGGTGCAGCGACGCCGGCCGGCAGGCATCGATGCGCGCGGCGGCTGACCCGGCACAGGGAGAAGGCCAGTACGAACGGTCCCTGGCGCGTTTCGAGGCCCGCGTGGACGCCACGCGCGCGCTGCTCGGATCCGCGGACGGCAACGCGTTCGCGGCCAGCCGCGATTCGCTCGTGGCGGATGTGAATGCGTTCATCCGCCAGCACCCGCACGCCGAGGAGGACACGGAGTTCCTCCGATTGCTGAACGCGCTCAGCAGCCTCGACACGCTCGCGACCGACGGGGGAAGGAACGGTTACTTCGCCGTCGACGACAGCCTCGCGCTCGCCACCCTTCCCTGGCCGGGCGCCGACCTGCCCTCCGCGGACGGAGGCATGTTCGGCATCGAGAATTCGCCGTTCCCGGTGATCGAAAGCAACCGGATCGATTTCTGGATCAGCTATCTCACGGGACCGGGCCGCGAGCGCTTCGATCGCGCGCTCTATCGCATGCAGCTCCACCGCCCGACGGTCGAGGCCATCCTCGATGAGATGGACCTCCCGCAGGAACTGATCGTGATCGCGCTCATCGAGAGCGGCTTCGCGATGAAGGCCGTCTCGAGCGCCAGGGCCGTCGGCCCGTGGCAGTTCATCCACGGGACCGGCCGCCGCTACGGTCTCCGCTCGAACTGGTGGTACGAGGAGCGAAGCGACATCGTCGCATCCACCTATGCGGCCGGCAACTACCTCAAGGATCTGTATTCCATCTGGGGCGACTGGTTCCTCGCCTTCGCGGCCTACAACTGCGGCGAGTATCGCGTCGCGCGCCAGGTCGCGCGCCAGAAGACGAAGAACTTCTGGGAACTCGATCTTCCTCTCCAGACCGAACGCTACGTTCCCAAGTTCCTCGCGACACTCTACATCCTGCGCGAGCCCGAGAAGTACGGCTTTACGATCCCGCAGGTCGAGCCGATGCGCTTCGATCTTGTGCCCGTCGAACACGCCATCGATCTCGACGTCCTGGCCCGTTGTGCCGGCACCACCAGCCAGGTCATCAAAGAGATGAATCCGCAGCTCCGGCGCGGCGCCACACCTCCCAACATGGAAGTGCATCTCAAGGTTCCCGCGGGAGCCGGCGACAGCTGCGCGGCCAACATCCTGGCACTCCCACCCGAGGAGCGCGTGACCTGGCAGGAGCACACCGTCCGCAAGGGAGAGACGCTTTCCGGAATCGCGTCTCGCTACGAAACCTCACTCGAAGCCCTGCGCGACGCCAACGGCATCCGACGCAGCAACATGCTCCAGATAGGCCAGCGCCTGGTCATTCCCGTACCGGGTGGTTCCTACGTGCCGGCGTCGGCCGCGAGCTCGCGCCCCGAATACCGCAACCGGACCTCGACCATCGACGTTGCAGCAATCGAGCGCTATGCAGAGAAGGCCGCGGCCTCGGCTCCGACCGACGGCCGGCGCAAGACGGTGTACACGGTGCGCCGCAATGACACCCTGAGCGGGATTGCGGCCGCCCATGGGGTCGGCGTGAGCCAGATTCGCTCGTGGAACAACCTGAGCCGGCGGCGGCACATCTATCCGGGACAGAAGCTCGCGATCTACACCCGGGGATCGGCTCCCGGCCGGCAGCCCGCCGCGGCCGCCGACCGGCCCGACGTCGACCAGTCCCGCTACGAGCGGCAGAAACACGTCGTCTCGGCCGGCGAGACTCTCTACTCGATCAGCCGCCGTTACGACGTCCAACTGGACGATCTGATGGCGTGGAACGGAAAGACGCGGTCCATCCTGCGGCCGGGCGACGTGCTCGTCATCTGGAAGCCGCGCGGGACTGCGTCCGGAAACGCGGGTCGCTGATCTCCCGGGAGTGCGTCAGAAATTGGCGAGCACCGAGACACGGTGCGTCGCTTCGAACGCGTCGTGGTGCAGGTACGCGTAGTCGAGACCGATGACGCCGAAGTAGATCCCCGCGCCAGCAGTTTCGTTGGAACCATCGAGACCGCCGCGGATCATCACCTTCTCCTGGAAACTCAACTCCACGCCGACATGGACGTCGGTGCTGAACGTCTCCACCCAGAACTGCGAAGCCGTCTGGCGGTTGTCGAAGAAGATGTCCGCGTCCGCGGCGAACAGCACCGCGCCGTTGAGTTCATCGGATTCCAGGCGGTACGCGCCGCCGACCTTGAGCATCGGAACGATGAACTCGTTGGTCCCCGTGCTCCAGCTGATGTAGGTCCCGGTCGCGTCCTGGAGCTTGGCGCCGACCGAGAGGTTGCGTGCCAGGAAATCCCGGCGGAGAAAACCGAGGTCGATGCCGATACCCATGCTCGATTCCCCGGCGATCATGTCCTGGTAGATGACCTTGAGCGAACCCCCGAGGTTGCCCGCCCCGGTCTCGATGGCGAATGACGCCAAACCCGCGAAACTGTTGTTCGATTCACGCGGCAACGTCGCCTCGTCGAAGGGAACGCCGTTCTTGTCCACGAGTTCACCCGCGTCGATCTCCCCGTCGCCGTTCAGGTCGTTGTGGATCAGATGATTGGTGACGATCTGGTCGGGGTCACCGAGGTGGATCAGTCCGAACCCGAAAGCGGGCCGTCGCGATGGATCGAGAAGGGACGACGGCTGCATGTAGGCCGCGAAGTTGTAGTTCAGCAGGTCCCCGAACTGCTCGGCGTGCATGGCGAGCGCCTGGCGGCCCTCGATTCCCGCGATTCCCGCGGGGTTCCAGAACACCGCGGACGCGTCGGCCGCCACCGCCGCGAATGCTCCTCCCATCCCCAGCGCCCGCGCCCCGCCACCGGGCGCCATGAACTCACCCGCCAGCTTGGTGGCGTGCGCGGGGAATGCCATGAGGAAACCGCCGAGTAGAACCGCAGCCAGAGTAAGACGCATGGTCGCCCTCGAACCGGATGGGGGTGTGAAAACGGACAATTCAGTCATTCGTCGGGAAGAACACCAGGGGAGGGGCTCCCTGACATTATACGATGCCGGCCGGCCGGTCACAACGCGCGAATTTCCATTCCTCACGCCAGCCCGTATTCTTTGATCTTGCGGTAGAGCGTGCGCTCCGAGATTCCCAGCGCTTCCGCAGCCCGGCGCCGGTTGCCGCCCGCCCGGTTCAACGCCTCTTTCACCGCGGCGCGCTCCATGGTGGACAGGCTGAGGTGCGACCCGTCGCCCGCTTCGGCCGGAACCTCCTGCATGCCCTTCCACTCGCCACCCGCCGCCTTCACCGGCTCCTCGCGAAGATGCCGGAGAATCTCGCGGACGTCGCGGTGCAGGCCCAGGATCAACCCGTACAGAACTTCGCGCTCCGTCTCTTCGCGGCTGCGCGCCACGCGCACGGGCAGGAACGGCCCTCCGGGGCCCGCTCCCGCCTCACCCACGTGGGCGTCCACCAGCGAGCGGGAAATGCGCGAGTCCGGAGCGAGCACCACCAGCGTCTCGACCAGGTTCTTCAACTCGCGGATATTGCCCGGCCAGTCGTGCTCCTGCAGACGCCGGAGCGCGTCGGCCTCGATGCCGCGCACACTCTTGCGGTTGGCGCGATTGGCGAGGCGGATGAAGTGCTGCACGAGGATGGGAATGTCGTCGGTGCGTTCACGCAGGGGCGGCAGGTACAACGTGACACCCTTGAGCCGGTAGTAGAGATCCTGCCGGAAGCCGCCCGTGCGCACCGCCTCGCCGAGATTCCGATTGGTCGCCGCGATGACGCGCACGTTCACCGTCAATCCGCTAGCGCCGCCAACCCGCAGCACCTCACCCGTCTCCAGAACGCGGAGGAGACGGACCTGCATGTTGGGGCTCATCTCCCCGACTTCGTCCAGGAATATCGTTCCGGTATTCGCTCGTTCGAACATGCCGGCGCGACGGCCCACCGCACCCGTGAACGAGCCTTTCTCGTGCCCGAAGAGTTCGCTCTCCAGCACACCTTCGGCGAGCGAGCCGCAGTTGATGGCTTCGAACGGACGGTCGCGGCGCGTGCTCAGATGGTGGATCGCGTGGGCGATGATATCCTTGCCCGTGCCGCTCTCTCCCTGGATCAGGATGGGCACCTCGGTGGGAGCCACGAGTATGATGGACTCGAGAAGCTCCTCCAGGCCGTGAGATCGCCCCACGAGCCCCGCCCTCGACTTGACACCGACGACGGCGAGATGGTGGTCGAGTGCGGCCCGGAACGAGGCAGGCTCGATGGGCCTCTCGACGTAGAGATCCACCCCGTCCGCGCGCTCGGCGCGCCGGACGGAGTCCGCCTTCGGGCCGCCCACGACGGCGGCGCTGACCGCCGGCGCCGCACGACGGCATCGCTTGATGAGGGTGAGATACGCGGGTTCGACGTTCTCGTCGATGAGCACCGCGGCGGTCGTCTCGCCGATCGACTCGACGAGCGCCCCGGGTGTTTCGACCCGGTCGACGCGCCAGCCCTCCCGCGGAAACAGCCGGTCGAGCGACTGGCGGATTGTCGGGTCAGCGGACAGGACGACGAAGTGCACCTGCTGTGAACTCAACCAGTTTCACCGCAGGAACCCTACCCGTCGTCCTGCCAGTCTGTCAACGGTCTTCGCGGTCGGCCGTCACCAGCACGCCCGTTTCGCGGTACTCACGGAGCTTGTTGCGCAGGGTCCGGACGCTGATTTCCAGGGACGCGGCCGAGCGGGTCCGGTTCTGCGCGAGGCGATCGAGACGATCGAAGATCATCAGGCGCTCCATGTCGCGGATCGTGCCCCGGCGGAACGTCTCCTCGACCTCCGGGTCATCGGACACGCGTCCCGGGTCCGAGGTCGCCCGCCTCAGCCGTCCGACCTCCACGGCGCGCCGCACGGCGGCGTCCAGTCGTTCGTCCACGAACGGGACATGCTCCCAGATGCCCGCGCGCGGGGCGTCCGCGACCAGGACGACCGGCAACCCGGGCGAGTTGCGCACGATCGCGTCCACGATCGCACCCACGGGCATGTCCGGCACGCGCGGTCCGACGACGACGGCATCGCACGCTCTTTGCGAGAGCTTCGCGATCGCCTCGGTTCCCGTGATCACGCGCGTCACTTCGATATCACCGATTCGGGGCGCCATTTCGACGCCGACACAGATTACTCCCATTGCAGACCTCCTTCTTCACCGACCAGCATGTGCGCCGTCGTTCGTTCCGACTCCCGGCGCATTCCGATTGCAGCTCCGAGCACGGGTGCGACCGCCCGCACGTAGGCAAGTCCGAGTCCCGCGTGTCCGGGGCGCGTCGTGACGAATGGATCCCACATCGTCTCCGCCACGGTGGCATCGATCCCGGGCCCCTCGTCGCTCACGCGAACGTGGAAGACCCGCGCTCCCTCCTCGCGCAGTTCGTCGACGCGGATGCGCACGCCCGCCCCGCGGGGCGAGGCCTCCATCGCGTTGCGCACCAGATGAAAGACCGCGCGGCCCAGCAGTTCCGCCCGCTGCAGGAAGCTTCCGCGCGAACGATCGTTGACCTCGATCGCGCGCGGCGCAATGCCCGCGCACCTCGACGCGACCCGCGAGAGCACCTCGCTCCATTCGGTCTTCGAAGCGCGTTCGTTGTCGCAGACGCGGAGCGCGCCCATGCGCGCGCTGAAGTCGTCGAGTTCCGTCGCCGTGCGCTCGATACGCGATACCCAGTGCCCCGTGTCGGCATCCTCTTCGTGCGCGTCGGCGATCAGTGACGCGAACGCGCGCACGGTGCCCGACGAGTGCCGCGCGGCGCGTACGAACTGGGCCAGCAGGGCTTCCTGCTCCTCCATGCGCGCGATCAGTTCCGGCGTCGCGGCGGGTGCGGTGACCACGCCCATCGCCCGCAGACGGGACGCGAGCGCCTGGCTGCGGCGGGCTGCGAGGGCGCCGGGAGCGGTCGGGTGATCGGGTCGGACCGGGGTCATACCCGGCCACCCGGCAAGTGACGTGCCGTGCCGACCCGGCCATGGTCGACCGGCAGCTCAACTGGCTGTCATCAGAGCGGTTGGATATGCCCGGGGGCTGGAAACACCGGGGGCCGGGAAGCGGCAGAAATGGCCACCTCCCGGCCCCTCCCGGAACCGGGTGGGAAGATTCTGACCGCTAGCCGCCCGCGCCCGGCGACTCCCCGGCGTTGAAGATCTTCAGCTTCTCCCGCAGAGTCTGCCGCGAGATCCCGAGAATCGCCGCGGCCCGCGACTTGTTGCCATTGGTCTGCTCGAGCGTACGCTCGATCTGAATCCGCTCGACGTCCCGGAGCGTCATCGGGAAGAACTCCTCCGCGATGCGCGCGGCGGAGAAACGCGGCTGCGGAATCTCCGCGCCCGCCTGCCCGCGGATCTCGGGCGGAAGGTGCGACACCAGGAGCGAGTCCTGGGCGTCGAGCAGCATGGCGCGTTCGACGACGTTCTTCAACTCGCGCACGTTCCCCGGCCAGTCGTACTGCACGAACAGCCCCATGACGTCCGAGCCGGCGGGCGCCACCTGCTTGCCGAGTTCACGGTTGAAGCGCTCGATGAAGTGGTTCACCAGCAGCGGGATGTCGTCCCTGCGCTCGCGCAGCGGCGGGATGTGCAGCGGTATGACCTTCAACCGGTAGTAGAGGTCCTCGCGGAAGACCTTCTCCCGGATCGCCTCCTGCAGGTCACGGTTCGTCGCGGAGATGATCCGGGTGTTGACGGTCATGTCCTTGACCCCGCCCACACGGCGAAACGTCTTGTTCTCCAGGACGCGCAGCAGTCTCGACTGCAGGGTAATCCCCATTTCGCCGATCTCGTCGAGGAACATGGTGCCGCCCTCGGCCAGCTCGACGAGCCCTTTCTTGCGCGTCTTGGCGTCTGTGAAGGCTCCCTTCTCGTAACCGAAGAGCTCGCTCTCCAGCAGGTTCTCGGGCACCGAAGCGCAGTTGATTTCCATGAAGGGGCGCTGATCCTCGTGGCTGCAGGCGTGAATCGCGCGCGCGACGAGTTCCTTGCCGGTGCCGCTCTCCCCGGTGATGAGGATCGTGCTGGCCTTGCTCTGTCCTATCTTGCGTATCTTCTCGAAGATCTCGGCCATGGCCGGGCTTCGCCCGATGAACTGACTGAAGAACGAGGTTTCGGTCGAACTCGAGCGCAGATAGGCGATCTCGCTCTTCAACCGCTGCGTCTCGAGCGCATTCGCGATGGTCACGCGCAGCTTCTCGGCGGAGTAGGGCTTGGCGACGAAGTCGTACGCGCCGGCCTTCATCGCTTCCACCGCCGTCTCCAGTTCCGCGTAAGCCGTCATCATGATCACGGGCAGCGCCGGATCCTCCCCCCTGATCGTCTTCAGCACGTCGAGGCCCGAACCGTCGGGCAGCTTCATGTCGAGGAGCACGAGATCGGGCGATGCATCGCGGAACTTCGCGATCCCCCCCTGTGCCGTCTCCGCCTCGATGGTCTCGTATCCGGACGTCGAAAGTGCTTCGCCCAGCGACCACCGGATCGTCTTCTCGTCGTCGATGATCAGAATCGTCTTCGGCATCTCGGCTCCTCTCTAGATTGAACGTGCGGGCCGCATCGGCCGCCGGCCCTGCGCCGGATCCTGCTGGCACGGGATCCGGATGACGAAACGGGTTCCGCGCGCCAGGAACTCGCACGCGATACTTCCACGATGATCGCCCACGATCTGCCGGCAGATCGCGAGTCCCAGTCCCGTCCCCAGCGCTTTGGTGGTTACGAACGGCTCGAAGAGCGACCCCCGCACCACTTAGGGAACACCCGGGCCGGTGTCGGTGA
>CAZPUV010000072.1:0-10315 GCA_964589805.1 uncultured bacterium
CGCCCTTCGACACACCTTTGCGCAACACATCGGCGCCGACCTCCAGAATGGGGAGCGCCTGGCGCGTGAGAACGAGCGCGCGCGGTCCTTTGAGTGTGATCGCGGCGACCCACACGGCCGCGGTTTCGTTGGCGTCCGCCGGACGGAACACGGTGAGTCCGGGGATGGCACGCAGACTCGCCAGGTGCTCGACGGGCTGGTGCGTGGGGCCGTCCTCGCCGAGGCCGACGGAGTCGTGCGTGAACACGAACGTGCTCGGAACGCCCATCAGCGCAGAAAGGCGGATGGCCGGCCGCATGTAGTCGGAGAAGACGAGGAAGGTCCCGCCGAATGGAATCACGCCGCCGTGGAGCGCCAGGCCGTTGAGGATCGCGCCCATCGCGTGTTCGCGCACGCCGAAGTGCAGGTTTCGTCCGTCGCAGGCGCCCGCCGCGAACACGCCGGACGACTCGATGCTCGTGTTGTTGGAGCCGGTGAGGTCCGCCGACCCGCCGAACATCGTGGGCACCTTCCCGGCCAGTGCGTTGATGACCTTGCCCGACGCTGCGCGCGTGGCCACGGGCTTGTCGAACGCCGCGACATCCCGGTCCCACCCGCGCTTGAGGGTTCCGTCGCGCGCGGCCTTGAACTCCGCGGCCTTGCCCAGATGGTTCGCGCCGTACTCGTAGACCCGCGTGCTCCAGTCGCGCTGGAGCCTTGCTCCCTGCTCTGCACGCGCGCGGCAGTGCGCGCGCACCTCGTCGGGGATGTGGAAGAGCGGCTGCAGCGGCCAGCCGAGCTTTTCCTTGGCGGCGCGGGCATTGTCCGCACCGAGCGGCTCGCCATGCGCCTTCTCGGAATCCTGGCGCGGACTGCCGTAGCCGATGTGCGTGCGCACCCGGATCAGCGACGGCCGCGGGTCGTTGTTCGCCGCACGGATCTTCTGCTCGATGAGATCGACGTCGGTCCCGTCCTCGACGGACTCGGTGTGCCATCCGAGCGCCTCGAAGCGCTTCTCGACGTCCTCGCTGAACGCGAGCGAGGTCGGGCCGTCGATGGTGACGCGGTTGTCGTCGTACAGGTAGACGATCTTCCCGAGCTTCAGCGTCCCGGCGAGCGAAGCGGCCTCGCTGGCAACGCCCTCCATGAGGTCGCCGTCGGAGACAATGCCGTACACACGGTGGTCGACGACGGGTGGCTCGCCGGGAATGTTGAAGCGCGCCGCGAGGTGCGCTTCGGCGATGGCCATGCCGACCCCCATCGCGAAGCCCTGGCCCAGCGGACCCGTGGTGGCCTCGACGCCGGGCGTGTGCCCGTACTCGGGGTGTCCGGGGGTCCGGCTTCCCCACTGCCGGAAGTTCACGATGTCCTCGAGCGTGACATCGTAGCCGTAGAGATGGAGCAGGGCGTAGAGGAGCATCGAACCGTGGCCCGCGGAGAGAACGAAGCGGTCGCGGCCGAACCAGAGCGGGTCGCCCGGGTTGTGGCGCAGTACGCGGTCCCAGAGCGAGAAGGCCATCGGGGCCGCACCCATGGGCATCCCGGGGTGTCCGGAGCGCGCCTTCTCGACGGCATCGACGGCAAGGAAGCGGATCGTGTCGATGCACGTCCGTTCGATCGGATTCATGGGAAGGATCTCCCTCGATGTTGGAATTGAGAGCGAAACGCAGCTGACGGGATCGAACGTACCGCGCCCGGGGGTGTCGATCAAGGGCCTTTTGACGGACCGCACGCGGCGGTACGAAGCGAAGCCGGCTGCGTTCGACGGAAACAAGGGAGCGAGCGGTGTAAGAAGAAACTCGCCCGCAACGGGATGCGGGCACTCCGTTACGGACGAGTTTTCGTCAGGTCTCTGACGTGGGGCCTTGCCCCCGCCCGCGGTATTTCGAACGGCGCCCCACCAGAGGAGGTCAGTCTTCTTGGAGGTGGTTCGGTTTCCCGTTTCGCGCCGTCCAGAAATACGCGTCCGGACGGGGAAAATCGCGTGTTAATTATACGCGACCGGACGCTCCGCGTAAACTGACTTCTTGCCACCCGGCGGCGTGTTAACTGGATCATCGCCGCGCCGCCACGGGGCGGAGCGGGTCGCGCGCACTCCCCGCGCGGGCCGGCGGACGTCCAAGACTCTCCCCGCAGCCGCCGGCCCGTCACTTCCCGGCCGGACCGGGGACGGGCTTAACCGCTTGGAAGAAAAGGGCCTTGGTGGTGAGGTCCTCGTCGCTCATGGTGCGGAACCGGCGCGCGAGGCGCTCGCGCGCGACGTCGCTCTGCACGCGCACGCGCATCTCGTTCACGACGCTCAGCCCCGACCGTCTGACCAGCCGCAGGTGCGTGGACGCCGGCTCGCGGTTGAGGAGGTACGGACGCCGTCCGCGGATCAGTCTCCACACACGCCCCGGGATGGTCCAGTGTCCGTTCCACTCCGGGGTCAGGCGGTGGGACACGAAGCCGATCTCGTGGGATGCGAACCCGCCCGGCTTGAGCCAGGCCGCGAGCGCCTCGTAGGTGACCTCGAGATCGTCCACGTGCTCGAGCACCGCCTGCGAGAAGACCAGGTCGATGGAATTGCGCTGCACCACCACGGCATCGAACCAGGGCACGCGGTACACGATCGAGACGGGGCCTCCCTCTTCGTTGATGTGCTCCAGCGCGTGGCGAATGGCGAGCAACCGCTCGGGTGCGAGGCAGCGCGCGAGGCGCTCGCCCGTGAGGATGCGGTGCGGAAACTCGTACGACGCAAGGTGCGGTTTCACGTCGGGAAACTCGCTGGCGTCCGGAACTGGAGCCCGCGACGTGAGGAGATCCACGAGTTCGTCCAGCACCCCGAGATTTCGTCTGGCGTCCGCGTACTTGAAGATGTCGAGTCCGGAGTAGTGGTTGGCGCCGGTGAGGAGCGCGGCGAGGCCCAGACCGAGCGAGTCGCCGGGCCCGAGTTCCGCGACGATCCGCGGATCGTCGTTGAGCCCGCTCTCGCGGGCCATCACGAGGTGACGCAGCCACACCGAGTAGCAGTAGCGGGCGGAATCCGTTCCGCGCGTGGACTTGGCGATGAGCTTCTCCACGGGCGGAACGTAGGTCAGGAGCCCCCGGACCACGGACTTCAGGAGCACGCCAGGTCCTCCGGTCCCCGGTTCATGCGAATGCCGCGTCCACGCGGTCGGCGAGCGTCTTCAGGTCGGGCACTTCGAGATCGGGAACCGCCCCCGACGCGCTGGTCGCCCCGCCACCTTTCTTCCCCGCGCGACGGTTCACCCACACACTCGCAATCCCGAGAGAGCGCGCGGGCGCCACGTCGTGGAAGCGGCTCTGCGCCGCGTGCACGAGCCGCTCCTTCGGAATGCCGATCATCTCGAGCGCGTATTCGAAGTTCCGGAGCGACGGCTTGTACGCGCCCGCCTGCTCCGCCGTGATGAGGTAGTGGATCTCGACGTTCAGCTGCTTCGCCGTGCCCGCGTAGAGATCCACGTCGACGTTGCTGATGACCCCGAGCCGGTAGTGTGCGGCGATCCGCTGCAGTGCCTCCACGGTGTCCGGAAACGGGCGCCACGACGGGAGCGAGTCGGCGATCGCGTCGAGGTCCACGCGGGACTCGGGAACGGAGTACCGAGTCGCCAGTCCGCGCATGACGCCCCGGAGCACGCTGCGGTACTTCTGATAGTCGCCGCCTTCCAGCACGGACTCGAGCCGGGCGTAGCTCGAGAGCAGGTCCTCATCGCTGACATCGAGCCCGCCCGTCTCGCGGAACGGCGCCAGGGCGGCGAGGATGCCGGATTCCCAGTCGATCAACGTGCCGTAGCAGTCGAACGTGATGACATCGAAGTTTCGAAAGTCGAGCATGCCGTGCTTCAGCGCATGGCGCCGCGGCGGCGCACATAGTTCTCCCACTGCTCCCGGCGCGGGAAATGGCGCACGAGCATGTAGAGCGACACGACGAGGAGAATGTAGAAATCGCTCGAGAGCCGGCCAATGATGAACAGGACCAACCCGAAGATCACCGGCACCTCCGCGAATGCGGCTGTTATGATGCCCGCGGTGCGAAGCCGCGCGATGCGGAGATCTGCCGAGGCGGGCGGATTGCGGAGCAGCGTTCCCTTGAGCACCGTGGACGTGAACACCAGCACGCCGGACACCGCGAACAGCACGATTCTCAGCATATCGAAGCTCTCGAACAACTCCGGCGGCGGGAGAACGCGTCGCAGCACCTCGATCATGGCTGCGTAGACCACCAGAGAGCCGCCGATGGCTGCGCTGATGATCGCCGTCTGGCGATGCGCGATCTCGATCCTGTGCGCGGGAACGTCCAGTTCGGCATCGTGGGTGGACGTAGGGTTCGTCATGGAGTCCAGCGCTCCTTCCATTCGTAATCGCACTGCTTGCACGTCCAGCGCCGGTTCCGCCACGGAATCAGGAAGCCGAACAGCAGGATGAAGATCCCCGCCATGCGCTGGCTGTAGATCTCGTGATACACGTCGTACGAGCGGCAGCGCGGGCAGATCATCTCGCCGTCGGCGGGTTCCCCGTCCTCCGCGACCACCACCAGGTGCGGCCTCGGGCGCAGCGCCTCGCGCGCGCGCGCTTCTTCCCAGGAAGGTACCTTGAGTTTCACTCCACCCACCGCGTTCGAGAGCAGCCAGTCGACGCGTACGAGGTGCTCGTCACCGACGATGCACGGGATGCCTTCGGACTCCAGCTTCGTGCGCGCGAGGTGCGCCTGGATGGGCTGGCTGTACGACGCGACCGTCACCCATTCGTTCCGCACCGGATCCTTGCGTCGCGCCATCCGAATCGCCTCTGTGCTAGTAGTCCTGGTCCTCGAGCAGGTGTTGCCACTCGCGGATCGACTCCCACGCGTAGGTCTCGCGGAAACGGCGGTCGTACTCCTCCGCGAACCGCGCAGCGTCGTCACCATTCATCGTCGTTACGTCGCGCGATCCCTTCAAGACTTCGCCGAAGATCCATTCGTCGGCCGCGCGGCAGCGCCCCGCCCAGCGTGCCAGTTCCCGAAACGTCATGTCGTAGAACGCGATCACCGGAATGCGCTGTTTGCCGTCCGTGGCGTATTCCGCCATGAGTTCAGGGCTGTCGTCGCGGCGCACGATGCTCAACTCCATGCCGGGCACCTCGTCACATATGCGCGCAATGACGGCGAGGTTCTGGACGACGTCCGGGCACCAGTCCTCCGCGATCGCGAGCACCTGGAGCGGTGTGCGGCCATTGAAGAAGGACAGCGTATCCTCGTCGAAATCGAACGCGTCGAAGAACGCCTGCAGGCGTTCCCTGTTGGCGGTCGCAGCGTCCAGAAACTCCGCCCAGGACATTCCGTTGTTGTAGAACGGCGCGACGTCGATCTGCGGCTCCGGCATTCGCTCTCCTCCCGGTTACTTCTTCGCCGTGGCCGAGCGGTGCAGGGTCTCGATCCAGCGGTCGGTGGTGATGAACTGCCAGTCGAACGACTTGTACTTATCGGGCAATCCGGCCTTCTTGATTTCGTCGAGGCCCTTGCCTTCCCCCACGCGCGCGTTCACGAGAGCGCGCGTCTCCACGATCGTGTCGCGCAGGCGCTTGACGTCCTCCATCGTGGACAGCGGCCCGTGCCCCGCGATCACCTTCGCGTCCCCGGGCATGTTCTCGAGCACCCACGTGAGATTGGCGATGTAGCCCTCCACCGTCCCGCCGCCATCGATGTCGATGAACGGGAACAGGCCCGAGAACATCTGATCACCCATGTGGAGTACGTTGGCCTTCGGGAAATACACGAGACCGTCGCCGTCGGTGTGACCGGCGGGCAGGTGGAAGAACCGGATGTCCTCGCCGTTGAAATGGACGGTCACGGCGTCCTCGAATGTCACGATGGGCCAGCCCGCGGGGTCCAGCGCCTCACGAACTCGCCCGCCCTGTTCCTGCTTCACCGACACGCGCTTGCGCACGTTCTCGTGTGCGATGATCGTGCCTTCCTTCCCGAAGATCGGATTCGCGCCCACGTGGTCGCCGTGGTAGTGCGTGTTGAGGATGAACTTGAGCGGCCCGGGATCGAGGCCGCGGAGTGTCGCGCGGATCTTCTCGGCGAGCGGAGCGAACTGGTCGTCGATGAGGAGGATGCCGTCCGGTCCGACGCACGCCCCCATGTTTCCGCCGTACCCGCTCTCGAGCACGTAGACGTTGCCGGCGACGCGCGTCGCCTTGATCTCGGCGTTCTCCGGGACCTGCGCGGGAGACCCGGCCGGCAGCAGGGTCACGAGGGCGAGTACCGCCACGCGGGCGGCGTATATCGATCGTTTTCTCATGCGGCGCTCCTGTCGGATGGGATGCGCGCCAATCATACCCGGATGGCGGCTTCGAAGCAAGCGCGGCTGCGGCATAACCCGCGTCCGATCAATAGATTCGGCGTGTCGCCCCGTGGAGGGCGATGAGCGCCCCGAAGCGTCCGGTCGTCCCGCGCTCGGCGCGGTGGGAGTAGAAGAGGTCGGTCCTGCACGACGTGCACAGCGCCGTGGTCTCGATGTGCCCTTCCGCGACGCCGGCTTCGAGCAGCACCCGTTCGTTCGCGCGCCAGAGGTCGAAGTGTCTTCGCTCCTCGTTCAACGACGCGCGAAAACTCCCCGCGGAGGCCGTATCGGGTTCCACCAGGAGCTCATCCGTGCCATCCGGAAACGCGCCGGTCACCGCATCGATGACTTCGGCGCCCACCTCGTAGCAGCACGGCCCGATGGACGGACCGACGGCGGCCAGAAGGCCGGCCGGATCGGAACCGAACGCGTCCCGCATGCGCGCCACCGCGGCCGCGGCGACGCGCTTCACCGTCCCGCGCCAGCCGGCATGCGCGATGCCGACGGCCTTCCGGCGCGGGTCGAACAGAAACACCGCCGCGCAGTCCGCGGTGAGAATGACGAGCGGCGTGTCGGGAGCGTCGGTGACGAGCGAATCGGTGTCGTCGAAGGCGTGCCCGCCGTGCTCCGGAGCCACCAGTGACACGCCCGCTCCGTGCACCTGCTTTCCGAAAACGAGCCGCTCCACCGTGGAACCCACCAGAGCGGCCGCCCGTGCACGGTTGAGCGCCACGGTCTCCGGGGCGTCGCCGCCGCGTCGGCCCAGGTTCAGGGTGGCGAAGGGAGCCGGGCTCGCGCCGCCGAGTCGCGTGGTGACGACGGCGCTCACGCCTTCGTGCGCATCGAGCGACTCGAAAGTGAAGAACCGGACTCCGTCGTGCACGCGCTCGATCAATCCCACCACCTCGGGTACCGGGAGAGAAAGGCGCTCTGATGGAAGCGGCGGCGCCCGTCCACTCCGACGGCGTTGTTGCGGAACGTGCGCACCCACCCGCGACGACCGCGCCAGAACATCTCGCGCGACGTGTCCGCGTCGAACAGACTGTCCGCGGCCGTGCGGTTGTCGTGGAAGACGTTGCCTCTGATGGAGAATCCCGCGGGCACGGCGTGCAGGGCGAGCGCACACTGGTAGCAGTAATACTCCGGGTCGTCGTACTTCGGATTCTGCCCGGTGTGCACCACGATGTTGCCCGTGAGTCGTCCGGGCGCCTCACCGTCACCTCGGGGCGCCGCGCGGGTCACGGAGATTCCGCATGCACCACAGTCGTAGACGACGTTCCGTTCCACCACCGCGCGCGGCCTCCCGCGGCCCGCGTCCCATATGGCGATGCCCCAGGTGAGCATCTCCTCGACGATGTTGCCGCGCGCCGTGACGTCGGCGTCGAGAAAGATGCCGATTCCCTTCCAGTAGCGGCGAACCCAGTTGCGCTCGATCGTCGCCGCACCGTCCCACGTGACGCCGATGGCCACGCCGCGACCACCGCCGATGTTGTTTCCGCTCGCCCGGTCGACGCCGTCGATCAGGTTGTTTCGAACGACGGCCCGGGCCCCGCGGTAGAGGGCGATGCCGTCCCAGGAATTGCGGGCGATCTCGCAGTTCTCGATGGTCAGATCCGATCCCTCGCGGCCACAGATCCCCATGATCCCCACCACCGTCTTCGTGACCCGCGCGGGATCGCCGATGTTGTCCACGATCTCGCAATTGCGGATGGTGACCGAACTGTTCCGCGCGACCACGCCCGCGTCGGTGGCCGCCTGGGCGGTGTCGCGCTCCCCGCCCGTGATCGTGGCGCGCTCGATGCCACAGTTCTCGCAGTCCTTGAAGTAGACACCGTAGCCGGCGTTGGTGCGGATCTCGTGCCCGGCGCCGTCGATCCAGACGTTTCTTCCGGAGACGACGACACCGGTCGTCATGGCAACCGGTGTCGCGGGATCGTCGCAGTTGCCGCAGGTCGGATCGATGGACGGAACGGGCGTGAGTTCGATCGAAGCGGACAGCACCAGGCGGGTATCCGTCAGCGGCGTCTGCAGCGCACCGGCCAGTTCGGCGGCACTCCCGACCGCGAGCACCCGGACCGGCGCAGGGCGCCTTTCCGCGGCGGGGGCCGGGAGGACGAGGAGCGTCACGAGCACGGGGACGATGCCGACGATGAATCGCACGGCGTCATCCTACCCGATCGTCGCGCTCCTGTAGAGCACCTTCGCGGGATGACCGGGACTACGGCAGACGAACGAGAACGGGGCGCGACACCGCGATGACATCGCCGTCGCGAAGCGCGTAGACGCGGCAGGTGAGTTCGGTTGCGTCCGCGGGAAACCGATCCGCGGTCGCGATGAACTCCAGCTCTTCGATGGCACCCGACCGCAGCACGTCGGCGAGATCCGCGCCGAAGAAACGAACCTGGTACGCCCCCGCTCCCGGAACCGCGTCCCAGGACACGCGAACCGACCGGCCGGACTCGACCGAGGCGACGGCGGTCACCGCGGCGATTCCTCCGCCGGCGTTGCGCAGGCGAGGCTCATCCCCCGGGCCGTCGCTTCGCAGCAGCACCAACGCCGCCACGAGCACGATGGCGAGCGCAGCGAAGGCGGGCATGGGACGCGCGAGCCCGCTGAAGAACCGGCGCCACGGCGATCCGCGTCCTTCGGGGGCGGGAATCGTCTTCTCGCCCTGAGCACGGATGAACGCGTCGAGCCGCGCGCGCGCGGATTCGAGCCCCGCGTCGGCAGCCGGTTCGCTCGTCAGGAAAGACTGGTAAGAGAGCCACAGGCCGCGGCACCGGGGACAGTCACGGGCGTGAAGCCGGTCGGGATGGCCCTCGGGGAGATCGGCGAGATCGCCGATTCGTTCCGCCGCTATGCACAGCTTCGTCTCTGACATGAATCACTCCTCGTTACGCTCTTCCATTGCCGCCCGCAGTTTGCGCCGTGCGCGCTGCAGGACCGCCCTGGCTCCCGAGGCGCTCTTGAGACCGAGAATCTCCGTCACCTGTTCGACCGACATCCGCTCCATGCACCGCAGCCAGAGGGCGGTCTGCTCCTCCTCGTCGAGCGCTTTGCGGATCAACAGCAGCAGTCCCTGCCCTTCGTCGTTACCGTCCAGCAGTTCGTCCACGCCCGGGGCTGGATCTTCGACATCCTCCACCAGTTCCCCATCCGCGAGAATGTCCACCCGCCGGCTCGCGTCGATGCACCGGTTGCGCGTCACCGAGAACAACCACGACGAGAACTTCGAGCGTCCCTCGAAACGGTCCATCGCCTGCCAGACGCTGGCCAGGACGTCCTGGGTGATGTCGAGCGCGCGTTCCCGGTCGCGTACGTAGCGATAGCACCACAGGTAGACCGCGTCGCGGTAGCGCGTCAGCAACTCCGTGGCCGCAGCGCGCCGCCTCGCGTCATCCGGGTCCGTCCGGGCGATCTCGACCAGGTCGCCGTCGCCCGCCGACCGGAAAACCTTCATCAATTTGGACGCATGGTTTTCCAAATGTCACACCCGGATTCGAAGATTGAGTGAACTACGCCTGTGCGTTGCGTTTGCGCGCGAGGACCCCGAGACTTATCCCCACCCCCAGCCCCGCGACGGCCACCACGGCAAGAACTACCCACGACGGTCCCCCGCGCGAACGCTCTACCGGCACCGTCCGGCTTCCGTCACCGTGGACCGAGAATCCGGCCCAGTAGAATGGATGCGAGAACCGGGCCCGGTCGCGAACGCGCCCCTGCGCGTTTCGCAGCGCCGCCGAAACAGTCCGGCCGGCGGCGAGTTCGTCGTAGAACGCTTCCATGACCAGGCGCGTGGCGCGGTCATCGACGGGCCATGCCGTCGACAGCACCACGGGAACGCCCGCGCTCATGAAGGCCGCGGTCAGCCCCAGCACGCCTTCGCCACTGGTCTCGTGCCCGCCGGCGGTCTCGCATCCGGCCAGAACCGCGAGGCGTGCGGGGACATGCATCTCCGCGATCTGCCAGGCCCGCACCTCCGGCTCGCTCTGGAAGACCGCGGCAACCTG
>CAZPUV010000073.1:0-10294 GCA_964589805.1 uncultured bacterium
GTGGAGAGAGGAGTACGCAGCCTCCTATGACATCGCTCTTCGCGCCCAACCGCGCTCCTCTTCCTGTATCCCGGCACCCCTGCTGGAGCACCCTTCCGTAAAGCAACGCGGTGGGCCACTGTTGCAATACGCAATAGATGTGCCAAGTGCCCCGCTGGTCCGTGGTCATCGCGACCGTTAACTCTATGTGAAAAAATAAGATAGGGGCCACGCGCGCTTTCGCACCGTGGACGACCCGGACGGATAGTAAAAATTATTTACGAGGGGTAAAAATTTCTTACGAATCTACCGGTCGACGAAGCCGCCTTCAGTATTGAAGGAGCCCGTCCAGGGGTCCGGCGCGGGAACGGCACCGTCGTAGACTTCCGTCCCGAAATTCGTCCAGAAGATCGTGACCTTGTTCTGGCTGGCGCCGGAAGGCCCACTGGGAAGTGGAGTTCCGGGATAGACCGCGACGGACATCCGGAACCGGACCGTGTTCTCCGCGTCGAACTTGACGACGAGAGCGACCGGCGTGGTGAACCGGATCGTCTGCCCGAGGTAGACAACGGTCGATGTACCGGCCGTGATCTTCTTCTCGAGCGGGAGCGGCATCTGGTCCCCCAGCCCGACGGTGGGCACCAGGAGCGCCAGAACGGCCACTGCCAGCAGCGCTGTGCGGAGGAGCTTCATCACTGCACAATATACCAGAGTTTCTGCGATTCGGGTAGTCAGAACTTCCTCATGAGGTCCCGGGGTTGCCGGGAAACCCGCTTCCCGGCACCCGAACGTCCCCCTTCCGGAGGGTGATCCGGCGGGCATCGAGGTACTCGAGAAGCGGTACGGCGTGCTTGCGGGTGATCCCCAGGGCCTCCCGCAGATCGGCCACGGAAAGCTCCGGTTTCGCGGCGAAGACTCCTCGCAGCGTCGCCAGGCACCGCTCGAGCGCCGACACGTGCATCACGCCCTCCCCGACCTCGACGATCTGCTCCGCCTCGCGCAGGTACTGCAGCGCGTCCTGGATTCGTTCTTCCGACGTCCAGGCCCGTTCGAGTTCGGTGCGCGACGGGAATGCAACACCCGCGGCGCGGATGGATTCGTTCAGCCGGTCGATTACGCGCGCCCTCGCCGGGGGAAGCACGATGTCGGGCGTGCCCACTCGTACGCGGTCACCGCGAACGAACAGCGGGTGCGCCGTCGAGAGCGTCTCGATGACGCGGTTGAACAGTGCGGCCGGGTGCGGGAAGCCGACCCGCTGTCGCAGCTCCTCCTTCCCCACGCCCCATTGCAGCGGATGAC
Source organism: uncultured bacterium (assembly GCA_964589805.1). Taxonomy (GTDB): domain Bacteria; phylum Krumholzibacteriota; class Krumholzibacteriia; order WVZY01; family JAKEHA01; genus JAKEHA01. Next base: position 1,279 of record CAZPUV010000073.1, read on the forward strand.
GTTCGAGATGGGCGGTCACGAATGCCGTCGTCTGCGCAACCAGAGCGTCGAGCACGCCACGGTGGAACAGACGTCCGCCGATCGACGCGATCTCGTTGCGTTCGACCAGCGCCGCCACCACCGCTGCGTCCGCATCGCCTTCGGCGATGCCGGCAAGACCCGAGCGCTCGGCCGCTCGCGACAGAATCGTCTCCGGATCGCCCTTCTCCCGGATTCGGATTCGCTCCAGGGCCGCCGCATCGCTGCGACGGTGCTTCTCTCCGCGCGGATCGATCACGACCCCACCCCCGATCACGCGCGACGGTGAGTACTTGCGGATCACGATGCGGTCCCCCGTGCCGGCCACCATGGGCGACTCGAGCCGCAGCTGCCCGAGTGCCGATTCCCCCCCGCGGAGCAGATCTCCTTCGAGCAGCACCACCCGTCCGAGCAGCTCGCGCGCTCCGTGGTGCACGCGGATTCGCTCGCGGTTCTTTACTTCGACATCCTCGGCCGACACCAGCGCAAGGCGCACATCCACCGTGTCCGAGGCGATGAACCGGCCGGATGTCGCGAGCATGTCGCCACGCGCGATGTCCTCGAACCGAATACCGTGGACCGCGATGGCGAGTCGCTCGCCAGCCACGCCTTCGCTGCGCTTCTCGCCGAAACTCTGCAATTCGCGCACGCGCACGCGCCTTCCCGACGGGAGAAGATCGAGTTCGTCCCCCACGGCGACGCGTCCCGAGTAACAGCTTCCGGTCACCACCACGCCGATTCCCTTCTGGTGAAACACGCGATCCACGGCCAGGCGGAACGGGCCGGTGGCATCGCGGTTTTCGACGCCGCGTGCCAGTGCGGTCAGCCGGGCCCGAAGTTCATCGAGACCCGCGCCGGTGCGCGCCGAAGCCAGCACTACGGGCGCGTCTTCCAGAAACGTGCCGCGCACGAGATCCGCGACTTCTTCATTCAGCAACGGAAGAGTTTCCTCGGTGGCGAGATCGGACTTGGAGATCACGACGAGGCCGTGCCGCAGGCCGAGCGCCCGCAGCACTTCCAGGTGTTCGCGTGTCTGCGGCATCACGCCCTCGTCAGCGGCGACGAGCAGCATGGCGAGGTCGATTCCGCCTGCGCCCGCCACCATCTGGCGGACGAAACGCTCGTGGCCGGGAACGTCGATGACGCCCACGAACACGCCGTCCGCAAGCGGGAGCGGCGCGAATCCCAGTTCGATCGAGATGCCGCGTTCCTTCTCTTCCTTGAGGCGGTCGGTGTTGTGGCCGGTAAGGGCACGCACGAGTTCGGTCTTGCCGTGGTCTACATGACCGGCGGTGCCGAGGATGAAATGACGCGCCACGGGGACGCCGGTGCTTTCGGAAGGGTTGGTCACATCACTGGGTGGTTCGTTCGATGCGCGCGCCGAGAGCGTTCAACCGTTCTTCGATCCGCTCGTATCCGCGGTCGATGTGGTAGACGCGAAGGACTTCGGTGCGGCCCTCCGCGCTCATTGCTGCAAGAATGAGCCCCGAGGACGCACGGATGTCCGTCGCCATCACCGGAGCGCCCTGCAGCGACTTCACGCCGCGAATGACGGCGAGGTTACCATCCACGCGCACATCGGCACCGAAGCGACGCAACTCGGGCACGTGCGTGAATCGATCCGGATAGATGGTCTCCTTCACTGTGCTGACGCCATCCGCCTTGCACAGCACCGCGATGATCTGGGCCTGCATGTCGGTCGGAAAGCCAGGATACTCGCGCGTCACGACGTCCGTCGCCTTGAGGCGCTCGGGCCCCTTGACGTGCACGCGATCCTGCGCAACCTCGACTCTCGCACCGATTGACTCCAGCACCGAAACCACCGCACCCGTATGACCGGGATTGCAGCCCGTGACGACCACGTCTCCTGCAGTGATCGCGGCGGCCGCCATGAACGTTTCCGCCTCGATTCGATCCGGTATGACGCGGTGCTCGAGCGGTTTCACCGATGTCGTCCCGTGAACGACGATGCGCGGGGTGTCGGCACCTTCGATCTCGACACCGCTCTGCTGTAGCGCGTGCACGAGGTCCGTGATCTCCGGTTCCAGTGCGGCGTTCTCGATGACGGTCGTTCCCTCCGCCAGCGCCGCCGCCATGATGGTCTGCGCCGTGGCCCCCACGCTGGAAATCGGGAAGACCACCTCCGCGCCACGCAGTCTTTCGCAGCGCGCCTCTATGTAGCCGTGCTCGAGGACGATCTTCGCACCCAGCTTCTCCATCGCCATCAGGTGGAGATCGATGGGACGCGGGCCCCACGCGCAGCCGCCGGGCATGCTGACACGGGCGTGGCCGTGGAGCGCAAGCGTGGGCGCAAGAACGTATATGGACGCGCGCATCGTGCGGACGAGGTCGTAGGGCGCCTCGATGCCATTCGCGTCGCGCGTGTCGATGGAGAGGCTGCTTCCTTCACGCGACGTCTTCGCGCCGAGGAGGTTCAGCATCTTCTCCATGGTGGCGACGTCTCGAAGATCAGGAACGTTCTCGATCACGCTCTTCCCCCGGGCGAGAAGGGCGGCGGCCATGAGCGGAAGGACGGCGTTCTTGGCACCGTGAACCGGGATGGTGCCCGCGAGGGGGGTGGGTCCGTGTACGATGAATTTGTCCATGCTAGATCTCCAGCTTGCCTCGCGGCCTCGCGGGTGTGATGCGATGTTTCACACGCCCATTGTCGCGTGGGAAATTCCCGCAGGACCCCACGTCACACCCAGTCCACCGCAACCACGCGATCTCGTCCGGCCAGGTCGCGGATCACACGCGCATCGCCGAAGCCTGCCCCGCGGAAAAGCGTCGCGACGGCGTCGCCCTGCGTATCGCCGATCTCCACCATCGCGAAACCGCCCGGGAGCAAGCATCGCACCATTCGCGGAATCGCGCGACGGTAGAAATCGAGGCCGTCGGGGCCTCCGTCCAGGGCCAGCATGGGCTCGTGCTCGCGCACTTCGCGCGGCAGCCCGGCAAGTTCACCCGAGGCGATGTACGGAGGATTGCACAGGATCGCCGTGAACCGGTCCGTGGTCCGCTCCAGATAGTCGACGGCATCGTCGTGCACCAGACGCATCCGGTCCGTCACACCGTTGAGTGCCGCGTTCTCCGCGGTGAGTTCCACGGCCGCATCCGCGGCGTCGACCGCGGTCACTCCCGCGTTGTTCACGCGCTTCGCGATGGAGACCCCGATGACACCGCTGCCGGAGCACAGGTCGAGCACCAGAACCGGCTCGTGGAGCGGGAGCGAGAGGAGCTTCTTTTCCGCGTGCTCGACCAGGACCTCCGTGTCCGGCCGGGGAACGAACACGCCCGGCCGCGCGGCGAAGGGAAGCGACATGAACTCCGTCGTGCCGAGGATGTACTGCAGCGGTTCGCGCGCGGCGCGGCGCTCGACGCTCTTCCAGTATTCGAGGGCGGCATCCGTATCCGGACTCTCGCCGGAACGCACGTAGAGCTCGAGCATGCTCAATCCCAGCGACGCGCACAGCATCCACTCGGCGTTGCGCCGCGCGTTGGGCACGCCGTGGCCCGAAAGATGCCGCTCGGCGCGGTTGAGAAGGTCGCGGACGGTTTCGACGGCGCGTTCCACGCCCGGTCCTACCCGGAGGTCGCGCGTTGTGCCGCGCGCCCGAGGACGTCGGCCTTGCGAAGCGCCTCGATGAGTTCGTCGAGGTCGCCGTCCATGATGCTGTTCAACGTGTGCGTCGTGTAGTTGATTCTGTGATCCGTGAGACGCTGCTGCGGGAAGTTGTACGTGCGGATCTTGGCGCTGCGGTCGCCGGAACCGATCTGACTGCGGCGCTCGGCCGACATCTTCTCATCCTGTTCGGTGCGGGCCCGGTCGAGGAGGCGGGCCTGCAGAACCTTCATGGCCTTTGCGCGGTTCTTGATCTGCGATCGCTCCTCCTGGCAGGTGACCACGAGGCCGGTCGGCACGTGTGTGATTCGGACCGCGCTGTCTGTGGTGTTGACGCTCTGGCCGCCCGGGCCGCTGGAGCGGTACACGTCTACGCGAAGCTCATTGGGATCGATGTGAATCTCGACCTCCTCGGCTTCGGGGAGTACCGCGACCGACGCGGCCGAGGTATGGATACGCCCGCTCGCTTCGGTGGCCGGAACGCGCTGAACCCGGTGCACGCCGCTCTCGTACTTGAGCGCGCCAAAGGCCCCCTTGCCCGAGATCAGCAGCACGACTTCCTTGAACCCCCCCATGCCCGTCTCGTTGCTGGACAGGATCTCCGCCTTCCAGCCGCGCCGCTCGATGAAGCGGGAGTACATGCGCAGGAGATCGCCGGCGAACAGCGCCGACTCCTCGCCCCCGGTGCCCGCGCGGATTTCCACCACCGTGTTCCTGTCGTCGTTGGGATCCCGCGGAACGATCAGGACCTGGAATTGCTCCTCCAGCGTGCCGCGTTCTTCTTCGAGGCCGTCCATTTCGGCGCGTGCGATCCCGACCAGCTCGGCGTCCTCGTTGGCTTCGATGATCTTCTCGTTGTCCTCGATGGTCTCCGTGATTCTCTTGAGCTTGCGGGTGACCTCGACCAGCTCTTCCATGTCCGAGCGCTCCTTGGCGAGCTTGCGCAGGCGAGAACTGTCGCGGATCACCTTCTCGTCGGCGAGGAGGGCCGTCAGCTCGTCGAAACGAGCGAGTATCGGGTCGTATTTGGAGGCCATGGCAAAAAAAGGACTCAGCGGGCGGGCACTTCCAGGCGCACGTTCTGGTAGTCGAGGCACGCGTCCAGGGCCGCGATCGCAACCTCGAGCATATCATCGCTGGGTTCACGTGTCGTGACCTTTTGCAGCGTAAGGCCGGGCCAGATGGCGGGCTTCAAGAAGCGCGCGAATCGCTCCTTCGCCGAAAGCCGGATGAACTCGAAGGAGATTCCGCCAATCACCGGGATCATGGCGAACCGGAACAACCGCTCACCCCAGGTGTCCGGTTTTCCGAGGAACGAGAACACGACGATGCTCACCAGCATCACGACCAGGAGGAAACTCGTGCCGCAGCGGGGGTGGAGGGTCGTGTACGGCCGTGCGTTCTCCACCGTGAGATCCTGTCCATTCTCGAAGACGTAGATCGTCTTGTGCTCGGCGCCGTGGTACTGGAAGATCCGCTGCATGTCCTTCCATTGCGCAATGAGCAGGAGGTAGGCCAGGAAGAACACCAGCCGGATGACACCGTCGATCAGGTTGAACCCGATGCCATTCTCGACGCCGGTGAGTTCCGTGAGCCATAGCGGAAGCAGGAAGAACAGGAGAAACCCGGCGCCGAACGCGAACAACACCGACCCCAGGATGGTCAGGTTCGTGGCCGTGGTCTTCTTCGGCTTGGGGTCGCTGGCCTCATCGGCCGCCTGCGAGGCCGAATAGGAGAGCGACGAGATCCCGATCCACATCATCTCCACCAGGCCGATGGCCCCGCGAACGATGGGGATGTTGAGGAACTTGAACCGGTGCGTCGTCGCCACGAATCGGTTCTTCTGGATGACGATGCTGCCCTGCGGCGTGCGGACGGCCGTGGCGTAATACGTCGGCGACCGCATCATGACTCCTTCGATGACCGCCTGGCCACCGACGCTGATGCGTTTTTCCGGCATGGGTTGTTGAGAAGGGCCGAACTACTCGGACGAACCGACGTCCTTGTACTTGTACTTCTCGCGGAAACGTTCCACGCGGCCCGCCGTGTCGACGAGCTTGCGCTTGCCGGTGAAGAACGGATGCGACGCGGACGAGATTTCCATGCGGACCACGAAGTGCTTGACCCCGTCGATGTCGCGGGTCTCGCTGCTCGTCATGGTCGAGCGGGTGACGAACTCCGCGCCGACGCTCGGATCAACGAACACGACGGGATTGTACTTGGGATGGATTTCTTTCTTCATTTGCTCTGGCTCCCGGCACTTAACAGCCTGCGAAACCGGCATTATACCCATCCGGGCGCCGGGGCGCAAGGGGCGACGGGCGGGCGGGGCCGTACCCGCCCGGTCAGCCCGGGCCACTCACGCCGGTTCCGCCCGGTCGGCCGCCGTCAGAACGCGCCGGCCCAGGTACCCGCTGTTGAGGTCGATGAATGCGTGGGCCACGATGGGTGTCCAGAGGGCTCCGGTCAGCAGGAAGAGACCGGCTGCCACCGCTCCCACGGTCCCGGTCTTGAGGACGCCGGACACCCCCTGGTACGCGTGCCCGAAGCCGAAGATCAGTGACGACATCACGACGGCCAGCCACAGCGGCACATAGGCCCCCAGGTAGACGATCATGAAGCCGCGGTAGAGGATCTCCTCGCAGATGCCGGCCGTGATCGAGAGCCAGGCGAAGACCCTCCCTTCCCGCGGCGAGACCGGAACCACGGAACGCAGCGGCTCTATCTGGGCGCGGGCCCGGGCGATCCGTTCGTCGCTCCGAAGGACGAAGACCGTCTGGAAGAGCAACAGCCCGCACCCGACCGCGGCGATCACGATACCGATCCACCACCCGAGCGCGCCCACGTGGCCGGCCCCGAGGAGCTCCGGCAACTGGCCGGTCGGGAGCCAGCGCGAGAGAACGAGCGCCGCCAGCGCCCATTCCACCAGCATCGCCTGGCGGTAACCCCGGATGCGGGCGTCGGGATCCCCGGCTTCCACCTCGGCCTCGAGGTAACGATGCTGGCGGACGGCCCACAGGGGCAGCAGCAGCGCGACAACGAGGAACAGGCCGTGATCGAAGAGTCCCGGTGTCATTTCCCGGGCCGCTGCTTCAACTCGCTCCGCATCTGCTTCGCCATGTGCTCGATGTCGGTAAGATCTCGCTTCATTTCGCTCCAGCCATACCACAACGCGTAGTCCGGGTTGGCGTGGAATGTTCCCTGGAAGGCTCGCATCCGATGCTCCAGGTGCATTTCGAACAACTTCTGCTCGATCGGCGTCGGGGCGTCATGGAATGTGAGCAGGTCGGGAAACGCGTACGCGTACGTCGCCGGTTTCTTGAGAGTTCCGTCCTTGTACAGCTCCGCGACGATCCGGATTGCCTGGGCGAGCAGGCGATCCGCCTCGCGAATCATGTCGTCACCCTTGGCGATCTCCGCCTTCGCAAAGTTCTCGGAGTGACAATCGCTGCAAACCCGGATCAGCTTCTCGCGCTCCGTGTCGAACTCTTCCTGTGTCAGCCGCGCGACCTGCGCGGCGCGAACGACCTCCAGGCGCGGGGTCGGCTTGCCTTCGGGGTCGAGCACGCCGAGGGCCTGCAGGATCGTGGTCTGGTCGGCGGCCCACTGCCGGTCTTCCGGGAGCGGGAGCCGCACGGCGAGAAATCCCCAGGGCGTGCGGACCTCGTGGTCCCCGCCCACCATGTGGCAGGTCTGACACGTCGGCCCGGCGGCGGCCTGCGGCAGTGTCATGTTCTGCTTGAGCAGGGCACGCACGCCGTGCTTGCTCGTCGACCACATCTCCCACTGCGGGTGATCGAAGCCCATGTGGCAGGTTTGACACGCCTGGGGCGCCCGGGCTTCCTCCAGCGAGAAGAGGTGCCGTGTGTGGCACGCGTTGCACGACGCAACACCGAACTTCCCGCCATCCTTCTTGATCGCCGCCATGTCCTCGGCCGACTTGAGCCCGATCTTGTGACAGCCGCCACATCCCTTCATTCCCTGCATCATGGCGATGGGCTGGGCATGCGCGGTGGGCATGGCGTTCATCGCCGCCCAGGCCAGGGCGTGCTTTCCCCGCTTGAACTGTGCCACGGGCTCTTCGTGGCACGTCGCACAGGTTTCCGGTGTCGGGATCTCCACCTTGTCGACATCGTCGGCGGAAGAGTGTCCCCCGCCGTGGCAGTCATCGCAGGCAATTCCCTCCCGGGCATGCGCGCTCTGCTCCCAGTCGCCCACGATGGCGGGCGTGATCTCGGTGTGACAGACGACGCAGGGATTCTGCCGGGCAAGAGCGGAGAGCGGCAGGGTCAGAGCGGCCAGGACAAGGAAGAATCGGAACATGGAGGTGGCTCCTTCCCGCGGATCAGGTTTGCGCGGCCACCAACGACCTTCATACCACAGATCCCGCCGTGTGTCACGGAACGCGCGATGAAACGAAGGCGCCCCTCTTTCCAGTGGAGAGGGGCGCCCGATGAATGCCGCTCTTCAGCGTTGCAACGTTGCAGCACCGGCGGCGTCTCGTGAAACCGCTACTTCGTGGCTTCCTTGATGACCTTGCTCATGCCGTTCGTCTTGACCGACGCGATGCCGTTGTCGCGCGAAGCCGAAGACGAGTACATCTGGCTCGTGCCGATGACCTGGTTGTTCCCGGCCTTCAGCGTGAAGTAGAACTTTCCGTTCGACGCCTCGGCAGGCGCATAGCGAACGTCTTCGGCGCAGTTCTTCTGCACCGACGCGATGCCGGCTTCGGCCGAGGACTTCGCCTCGTACATCTCGCTCGTCAACACGATCTCGCCATTGGCGGACTTGAGCGAAAAGTGATATTTCCCGTTGCTGGCCTTCTTGAGTTCATACCATCCAGCCATGGTCTTCCTCCTCGATAGATATCAAAATTGAGTGCGAATTGAAGCCGCGATGGCGGCCCTTTGAAACTACAGAATCCCGGCCCGGAATGCAAAAGCGCCCCCCTCGAATCCGAGGAGGGCGCTCGTATGGCGCAGACCCAAGGTGTGAAAACCCTGCACTAGGCATTCATGGACTTCAGGAACTGCGCGTTGGTTTTCGTCTTGCTCAGTTTGTCGAGAAAGAACTCCATCGCCTCCATCAGAGGCTTGTCGTTCAAGAATTTCCGGAGGATCCAGATCTTCTCCAGGTCTTTCTTGTCGATCAGGAGCTCCTCCTTGCGCGTGCCGGACTTGAAGATGTCCACGGCCGGGAAGATGCGCTTGTCGCTCAGGCGGCGATCGAGCACGAGTTCCATGTTACCGGTGCCCTTGAACTCCTCGAAAATGACCTCGTCCATCCGGCTGCCGGTCTCGATCAGCGCGGTGGCGATGATGGTGAGGCTTCCGTTGCCTTCGATGTTGCGCGCCGCGCCGAAGAAGCGCTTCGGGC
>CAZPUV010000074.1:0-10226 GCA_964589805.1 uncultured bacterium
GGCGGCGTTTTCGTCCCGGTCTTGTCGTCGGGCTGCTCCGATTCCTCGAAGTCCAGCGCGACGATCCGGTGCGGCGGGTCGGGTTCGATACGGAATACCACCGACGACCGGCGCCCATCGTTCATGAACGTCAGACGGATGCCGCCGTCGCCGGTCGGTTCACCCAGGATGCCGCCGAAACCGCGCGCCGCCTCGCGAATGCGCGACAGATACGCCACCAGCTCATCGGGCGCGAACGCGTCGCGGTAGTCCGGCGAAAGGTGGACATCGATGAACTGCCGGAGCGCTTCGTCCCCGTGGCTCTGCACCATGCCTTCGATGGCGCGCCCGCGGCGTTGGAGTGGATCCATGCCGCTCTGCGCGGCCGCCGACACCGCCACGAACCCCAGAACAATCACAGTGAGAATTCGTCTCAACACAGGGACCTCCCGTTCGCGTATCTCGTTCTTCCGGGTGCGCTCCAGGTTTCGCCCGCTCCCGGCCCGGATTCGGTTGCGTTTTCCCGGGTGTTGCCTAGAATGCAGCGATGGAACAACCGGCCACCCTCATCAGCCATCCCTACGCGCTTCTCGCGGTGCTCATGCTCGTGCCCGTGCTCTTCATTTCGCTCGAGCGCTGGACGAAATGGAAGCTGTTCGAGTACCTGCCGCCCGTCATCTGGATCTTCATGTTCCCGATTCTCCTGAGCGGGATCAAGGTGATTCCCACCTCGTCGCCCACCTATTCGGCCTTCAAGGCGTTCGCCGTGCCGATGTTCATCATCCTGATGCTCCTAGACGTGGACATCCGCTCCACCATGAAGGTGGCGCTGCGTAGCGTCGGGGTGCTCGTGGTGGGTGCGTTCGGTGTGGTGATCGGTGGCATGGTGGCATTCTTCCTCCTGAAGGGCAACCTCGACCCGGAGTCGTGGCGGGGTTTCGGTGCGCTCGCGGGCAGCTGGATCGGCGGGACCGGCAACCTCGCCGCCGTCGCAGAGGCGCTGGACACACCGCCCACCATGATGGGCCTGGTGGTGATCGCGGATACGTTCGTCTTCGTGCTCTACTTCCCGGTGCTCTTCATCTCCAAGCGCTACGCAAGGCAGTTCGCCCGCTTCACGCGCGTCACCGACGAAGACGCGCGAAAGCTCGACGAGGCCGTTAGCCAGCTCGAGGAGAAGAAGAGCGACGCGAGTTTCGTGGACGTGCTGACGCTGTTCGGCATGGGGTTCCTCCTGATCTGGCTGATCGACAAGGTCGCGGTGCACCTCCCCACCCAGGAGGGCGTGTTCAGCGCGAAGACATGGGAGATCCTGCTGCTCACCACCGTGGCGCTGATACTTGCCACGACCCCGCTCCGCCGGATCAAGGGGACCAAGGCGCTCTCGATGGCGCTCGTCTACGTATACCTCTCCATGATCGGCGCGCAGGCCAACATCCGCGAGGCCGCCGCCGCGCCGTACTTCATGCTCGCCGGGATCATCTGCATCGCGTTGCATCTGGTGCTGTGTGTGCTCGCCGCTCGTATCTTCCGGGTGGACGTGCACCTGACCGCCGTGGCCAGTGTCGCGGCCATCGGAGGGGCAGCCTCCGCGCCCGTCGTGGCCGCGTACCACCGCAAGGAACTGGTGCCGGTGTCGATCCTGCTCGCTCTGATCGGCTATGCACTGGGGAACTACCTGGGCCTGCTGGCCGGCTACGGCTGCCGGGCGATGCTGTAGAAAAGAAGCGGCGGACATCCGAACATTACTTGAGCAAGGTCAGCTTGTGCGTGGCGGTTTCGGAGGGAGTTGAGGCTTTGAGAACGTAGACCCCGCTCGCGACGGGTAGCCCGGCTTCGTTGCGGCCGTCCCATACGAACGAGCGTGACGTTGCGCGCAGCGGTGCATTCCACAGCACGCGCACGAGCCGGCCCGTGACATCGTACACGGCGACGCGTGTGCAGATCCGCGCCACCGTCAATGCGCACGGTGGTTGCCGGATTGAAGGGATTGGGGTGCGCCGAAACCGCGAGCGCCCGTCCCGCAGGCGGGACATCTCCCACCCCGGTGGCGCCGCCGCGGATCACGTAGGCGCCGTCCAGCACGAATCCCAGCTCCTGGTCGTGGTAGAGCAGTTTCGTGATGCCGGCATTCCAGACACGGAAGTCGGCGTCGTAGCGGTTGACGAAGAGCACCTGCCCCGACAACTCGCACGTCATGGTTCCGTTGCTCACCGTGACGTGCGTCGTTCCGCCGATCGACAGCGCGGACACGTCGGCGGCCAGGTAGCCGGCCAGCGCGCCGTTCTTCCTGCGGACGACCGTGACGAGCGCATCGCTTTCGATGTCCCCGTGCACGACCGTACCGCCCGAATGGTTCCGCACTACCTGGTCGACCACACCTGCCCCCCAGGCGATATCGCACGCGTATCCCCACGGGTAGTCGCTGCGCGTCACGATCGGACCCGGCGTGCCCCTGGATCTGGGAATCAGGAGAAACGAAAACGACGGCTCCACCGCCGTCCGCGTCACGCAGATCACCTGGGAATCCATCTCATCGGTCTGGTTGTCGAACAACTCCGTGTGCACCGACACGGATCCGGGCGGTGGATTCAACACGTGCACATCCAGCGCGCCGCTGTTGCCCGCGATCGTGATCGGATTGGCCCCCGTGTCGACGGCGTGCATCGCCGGCACATGCAGGCGCCACTCGTAGTCGTGCACGGCGCCATCCTTGCGAATGTCATCCATGACGACGAAATACGGGGGTGCATCCGCGCCGTGCACCACGACGACACGCCGCCATGCGAACTCGACGGGGTTGGCGCCGCGGTATCCCCACGACCAGTTCGCACCCGCGTACGGCCAGTTCGGCGCGTTGTACTCGCTGTGGGTCGCGTAGGCGCTCGTCGCGTCACCCACCACGTAGTCCGCCATGGCGCCGAGCAGGCGGTCGGCGATCCGGCCGTCGGTTCCAATCGACTGCCCCGCATTGTGCTGGCCCAGTCCGTCGATCAGGACCATGTTGTGCGCTTCGCTTTCCTTCGCGAGCGAGCCCGGCCCGTGATCGATGACGAGTCGCTCGCCGTGCCCGTACAGCGCGAACTGATTCTGGTCTTCCTGCGCGTGTCCGCCCTGGAACTTCCCGGAGAAGAAGACGAACACGACGTCGTCGGAGCTGAACTCCTGCTGCCAGCCGGTCCTGAAGTGGTACAGACCGCGCCCCATCCAGACACGGCTCTTCGGCAGCACATCGCCGGGGGGGACCGGAGGAACGCTGCGGTGCCAGAGTATCGTGGCGGCCTTGTCCGCCTTGTCCCCCAGGTTGGAGCCGTACATTCCCACGGCGTGCTCCCACAACCACGCGGACAACCCGCTCCCCCACTCGTGGATCGCCCAGTCGAAGTACGTGGAATTACGGGCGTACGGGATCCAGAACAGGATCGAGTCGTTCAGGTTGTGAGAACGCGCCCCGCCTTCGGGAAGGAGTTCGTACGCGAGCCACTGTTCGACCGCGCGCACGCGCGGATGATCCGCGTAGGAGAATCCATCGAAGCGCTTGCGCGCATCGAAGTAGATGACCAGGTTCTTCAGGGTCCACAACGCGTACAGGGCGCCCTCTCCGTAGGAGCCGCCCGCATCGAACTGCCACAGGAGAAGGTTCTGCGCCACCCGGTCCGCCATCTTCATGGCGTCGGTGACGAGATACGCCTCCACCTCCCCCTCGAGCGCGATCGCCGCGAGTCCCAGCGCGGCGCCGAACATCGCGCTGTGGTTCCCAAGGTACGGCTGCACCTCGAACACCTTGTATCCCTGGTTCCATATCATCTTCTGGATATAGCGAACCATTTCACCGCGAACGAGTACCCGTTCCGCCTCGGTCGCGTTCTTGAAGAACATGTCGTAGCCCAGCGCCAGCGCACGCAGCCGCATGCCGGAGTGTGCCTCGTCGAAATCCGGCTCGAAGGTGTTTGCGATGTACAGGGTGATCGCCTTGCCCAGTTCCCGTGCGGCGGCGTCCTCGGGCGACTCGATGTGGCTCACGAGCCCGATATTCAGGATGACCTGGTCGGCGTACCAGGGATCCATCAGTGACGGTATCGGCTGCGCCGGGTAGAAGTACTTGACGACGTAGCGGATGAACGCGTAGGCGAGGTCGTCGGGGCCTCCGTCCACCACCTTGACCCGAAGCGCAGGGATCTCGGCATTCGTAAAGAGGAGCCGGGGGTGGCGGGCGTTGTAGAGGGAGTCCGTGACGGCCGTCCCGGCCCGGGCCGGGCCGAACACCCCGGCAAGGACCGCCGGCACGAGGAGAAGGGTGCCGAGGAGACGAAGCATGCTGTCCCTGTCGAAGATGCAGCCCACCGCGTATGGAGAATTGACCCCGCGATCATACAGGGTGGCGAACGAAATCTCAATGCCCCTGCGCTTCGACGCTCAATTCGAGGTCCTTGTTCCCGGACATCAACTGAACGATCTGACCCCCTTGACGCCCGGCCGCACGATCCCTATGATCGAACGGATTTTACGCCGCGAATCGTCGCCGTAGACGGCACCGTTCGGATCGATCGCAATGACCGGCGATGACCGGCGCTTCCATGACATTCACCGCTTCTTCCCTCAATACTGTTTCAACGATCGTGAATCCACGAAACCGCAGGACGATGTTGTGCTTCGGGATGATCGCCGTGCTCTCTGCGCTGATCACGGGCGTGCCACTGCATTCGGCCGGTGCCCGGCAGAGCGCAGCGGCGGATACGCTGCGCCTCGGCCTGGAGGATGCCGTCCGGTACGCGCTCCGGGACGGCGTCGAAGCCGCCCTGGCGAGGCAGGATGTCGCCGTGGCAGAGGCCCAGGTCGGCATCGCCGCGTCCTTCGCGCTTCCCGAACTCACGTTTTCGGGCCGGTACACGCGAAACCTGAAGAAGCCCGTTCTCTTCTTCGAGTTCGAAGAAGGTGACGTGCAGTCCTTCGAGATCGGTCAGGACAACGCGTGGCTGGGCTCGCTCGGCCTGCGCCAGGTCCTGTGGGCCTCGGGCAGGGTTCGCAATGCATGGAATTCCGCGCGGGCGAACGCCCGCGCGGCCGAGCTGGGCGGAGACGACGCCGCGGCGGCCATCTCGCGGGACGTGCGGTCGGCCTATTACCTCGCGCTTCTCGCCGCGGGGCAGGCACGGATCACCCGCGAGTCGCTCGCACAGGCGGAGCGAACCGTGGGCGAGATTGCTTCCCGCGTGGATCGGGGGGTTGCTCCGGAGTTCGAGCGCCTGCGAGCGAGTGTCACCGTGGCCAGCCGGCGTCCGGCGCTCACGCGCGCCGAGAACGCGGAGAAGATCACGATGGATGCATTGAAACGTCTGCTCGCGGTGCCTTTCGACAGGCCCGTTCGACTCACGAGCACGCTGGCCTATGTTCCGTACACGGGGACTCTCGAAGAGTCGTCCGAGAAGGCGCAGCAGGAGCGCCGCGACCTGCAGGCGGCCCGCGAACGTGCCACGGCTGCCGAACTGCGCAGCCGGGCGCAGGCCGCGAACAAGCTTCCAACGCTGTACCTGGACGGAAATCTCTCGTGGCAGGGTGAGACTTCCGACGGGTTGTGGCCGGGTGACCGCGAGTCGGCGTCGAGTGCCCAGGTGGGGCTTTCGCTGACCTGGCCCCTTCTCGACGGCTTTCGAAACCGGAGCGAGACGCGAATCGCCAGGGCCATGGCCGAAGGGACGCGTCTCCAGGTGCGCCTTCTCGAGGATGCCGTCCACCTGGAGGTGCGCGCGAGGTTCGCGGACGTGACGTCGATCGCCGAGGAGATCCAGAGCGCCGAAGAAGCGGTATCACTGGCGCGTCAGGCATACGCCATTGCCCGGGTACGATACGAGAAGGGCCTCTCGACCCTGGTCGAATTGCAGGATGCCGAGCTGGCCCTGATTCAGTCGCAGTTCGGGCTGTCGGAGACCCTCTACCGGTACAACGTCGCGGTTGCAGAGCTCGAGTACAGCATCGGCCGGGGCCCGCGGCTCGATGAAGAACGGGGGAATCGGTGAAATGAAGCGCATCGTCTGGATCGTCGTGCTGGTGGTGATCGTCGGAGCCGGGATATTTCGCGTTGCAACCCGGGAACGAAAAGCGCCCGCGCGGAGCATTCAGGATATTCAAGCGGAGCAGGGTATACCCGTCGATGTCGCGACGGTGAAGCGCGGCGCGGTCCGCGTGGTGCGCGAAGTCGTCGGCGAGGTGGCGGGGGCGCAACAGAGCACGCTGCGCTCGCCCGGCGCGCAGAAGATCGCGCGCGTGGCGGTGCGTGAGGGTGAACGCGTGGGCCGGGGCCAGACGTTGCTCGAATTCGACATCACGGTCGCCCCGGACCGGATGGCGCGTCTTTCGCAGGTGAAGGAGACTTACGAAAACGCCAGACGTCAGGTGGATCGTCTGACACCGCTGTTCGCCGAGGGCGCCGTGTCCGAGAGCGATCTCGACGCCGCGAAGATGCAGCTCGCGATCGCCGCGGCCGACCTTCGCAATGCGCGCCTCGAGGTCGAACTCGTCTCTCCGATCAATGGTTTCGTGACCCTCGTGACCGTTCGGGCGGGCGACGCCGTCGATGACGCTGCCGTCCTGGTTCAGGTGGCCGTACTGGACTCGTTGCGGGTGGACGCCAACGTGTCCGCCACGGCGGCCGCCGAACTCGCCCCGGGCGACGCCGTCTTCGTGGGCTTCCAGACCGGTTCGCCCGAGGCCCCCCGGGCGGCGGACGGCCGCATCAAGCGCGTCTCGCTCGGAGCCGACCCCGACACCCGGCTGTTCCGCGTGGAGGCGACCATCCGGGACGGCCAGCGGCGACTCGCCCCCGGGCAGGTCGTCACACTGGGTGTCGTCGTCGACGAAGCGGCGGACGCGATTCTCATGCCGGCGGAAGCGATCGAGAGCGAGACCGCGCTCGTGAAGGGTTCCCGCGTGCCGGTCTTCGTGATCCGCGATGGCGTTGCGCACCGTGTCGAGGTGGAGCTGGGTCGAATCGGGAACCACGCCGTGGAAGTGGCGAGCGGACTCGCGGCGGGTGACCAGGTCGTCGTCTTCGGCGCAAACCGGCTGACCGATGGCGCGCGGGCGCAGCTGCACAAGGTGGACGGGGTGCGGGTGTCGTCCGCGGCCGAAGGCGAGGAGGCCGGCGGCAGATGACGCTCTCGAAGATGGCGGTGACGCGGCCCGTGCTGACGACCGTCCTGGTCGTCACGATCCTCGTGCTGGGGTTGTTCTCCTACACGCGGCTCGTGGTCGACCTGTTCCCCGATGTGGAGTTCCCGTTCGTGACGGTGACCACCATCTACCCTGGCGCGGGCCCCGAAGAGGTGGAGAGCCAGATCTCGAAGCGGATCGAGGACGCCGTGTCCACGATCGCCGGGATCAAGCGCATGGACTCGATCAACCGCGAGAGCCTTTCGCTCATCCTCATCGAATTCGAACTGGGTGTGGACCAGGATCAGGCCGGCATCGACGTGCGCGAAAAGGTCGAACAGGTCCTGGGCCAGCTCCCGGCCAACGCGGAGCCCCCGCAGGTCGTGAAGTTCGAGATCGGCGCCATGCCCATCATGAACCTGGTGCTCGTGGGGCCGCAGTCGTTGAGAGAGCTCTACCGGGTTGCCGATCGCGACGTCCGGGACGCGGTTTCCCAGGCGCCGGGTGTCGCATCCGTGACGATCGTGGGAGCGCGCGAGCGCGAGATCCGCGTGGCCCTCGACCCGGACCGGCTGACCGCGTTCGGCCTGGACGCGGCGAGCGTCATTCAGACGATCGCGAGCGAGAACGCCAGCATTCCCGCCGGCCACATGACGGAACCGTCACGCGAGTTCTCCGTGCGCGCCCTGGGTGAGTTCACCAACCTCGATCAGCTGCGCCGCCTGGCGATTCCGACACCGGCCGGCTCCCGCGTGCGGCTTGCGGATCTCGGCCGCATCGTCGACACCACGGAAGAGGCGCGCGACCTCGCGTCGCTCGATCAGGTGGCGGCGATCGGACTCTACGTGCAGAAGCGCACCGATGCCAACACGGTCAAGACGGCGGACGCCGTGCGCCGGCAGGTCGCGGAACTCGCGAGCCTGCTGCCCGAGGGGATGCGCATCGAGGTCGTCCGTGACAATTCCGTCTTCATCCGGCAGGCGGTACGCGACGTCCTGATCAACATGGCGATCGGCATCCTGCTCACGACCGTCCTGCTCTATCTCTTCCTGCATTCCCTGCGGACGACGGTGATCGCCGCGGTGGCGATGCCCACGTCGATCATCGCGACCTTCCTGCTGATCGACTTCGGCGGCTTCACCATCAACATCATTACACTCCTCGCGCTGGGCATATCGATCGGCGTGCTGGTCACCAATGCAATCGTGGTGCTGGAGAGCATCTCCCGTCACATCGACGAACTCGGCGAGGACCCGGCGACCGCGGCCCAGAAAGGCACCGACGAAGTGGCGATCGCGGTCGCGGCCACCGCGATGACGAACGTGGTCGTATTCACGCCGATCGCGTTCATGGGTGGAATCATCGGGCAGTTCTTCTATCAGTTCGGCCTCACCGTTGTGTTTGCAACCCTCTTTTCCCTGTTCGTGAGCTTCACGCTGACACCGATGATGGCGGCCCGGCTGCTGAAGCCGAAGGGCGAACAGGAGACGCGCGTCGCCCGGCACGGTCGCACCCTGCACCGGCTCGAAGCGCCGTTTCTGGCCCTGGCCCGCCTGTGGGAGAGAGGGTACCGGGTGGTCGAGCGAGCGTACGCAAGAGCGCTCGGCTGGGCGATGCGGCACCGGATCCGCACGTCCATAGTCGTGGTCCTCGTCTTCGCCGGGGGCGTCATGCTCTTTGGAATCGTGGGGGGCGAGTTCTTCCCCGAGGGTGACGATGGCTACGTGCAGGTGATCGTCAACCTGCCCGCCGGCGCCACCCTCGCGCAGACGCACGAACTCCTGCAGGACGCGGAGGCCATCGTGCGACGCGTGGTTCCCGAGAGCGAATCGGTTCTCCTCACCGTTGGCGGGGAGAGCGTGGGTGTCGAGGACGGCAATCTGATCGTGCGCCTCGTGGATATCCAGAAGCGCGAACGCGGCATCGTGGAGATCATGAACACGCTGCGCGAAGCGCTCGCAACACTCCCTGCCGCCGACATCAATGTGCAGCGGTTCTCGGAGTGGGGCGAAAACAAGCAGATCATCGTGGAGGTGCTCGGCCCCGATCTCGATCGCGTCGTCGATATCGTGGGAGCAATCCACGCCAGGATGTCCGAAGTCCCCGGCCTCGTCGACCTCGAGATCAGTTCGAAACCCGGAAAGCCCGAGGTCGTGTTTCGCCCCGACCGCGAGGAGCTCGGCGCCCGCATGCTGCCGGTGACGGCGGTCGGGCTCGAACTGCGCAACCTCTACGAGGGCAGCGTGGCTTCCGTGTACCGCGAAGGCGGCGAGGAGTACGACATCCGGGTGCGCCTCGACGATCAGTACCGCAACCGCGAGCGGGGGCTGCAGACGGTTCGTTTCGCCACACCGCAGGGGCTGGTTCCCATCGAGGCGGTGGGCACGATCGACCGCCAGCGCGGCCTGGCGGAGATCACCCGGAAGAACCGCGAGCGAATGGTGAGTGTGAGCGCCAACGTCGGATCGGGAACGCTCGTCGAGAAGGTGGATGCGATCCGCGAGCGCGTGGCGACGCTGGACATCCCGCCCGGCTACCGCGTGGAGTACGCGGGCGAAATCGAGATGCTCGGCGAGTCTTTCATTGAAATCTACAAGGCGCTGGTGCTGGCGATCATCCTGACCTATCTGGTGCTGGCCGCGATCCTCGAATCGTTCGTCCATCCCTTCACGATCATGTTCACGCTGCCGCTGGGAGTGGTCGGTGTGAGCGTGGCACTGGCTTCGACGGGCGCGACCATCAACATCATGTCGCTGATGGCGATGGTGATGCTGGTCGGAATCGTCGTGAACAACGCCATCCTCATCCTCGACCTCACCGGCCAGCTGCGCAGGCAGGGCCTCCCGCCGAAGGAGGCTGTCCTGACCGCCTCGGCACAGCGGTTCCGTCCCATCGTGATGACGACGCTCGCCATCGTCGTCGGCATTCTCCCGCAGGCCCTGGGCGGCGCGGGCGCGGCGTACACGGTCGCGATGGCGGTGGTGACGATCGGCGGCGTGGTGGCGGCGGGAACGCTGAGTCTGTTCGTGATTCCGGTCGTCTACACGTGGTTCGAACGGGAACGCCGGACCGTCTAGGCCTCCGTGATCTGCAGGATT
>CAZPUV010000075.1:0-10120 GCA_964589805.1 uncultured bacterium
GGAGTCGACACCGCCGGAGAGAATCTTGCCGGAGTGCGGCACCACTGCGTTGTGTGCGCGCGCGAGGCGCGTGATGGAGTCGAGCAGGATAACGACATCCCTGCCGTGCTCCACCAGGCGCTTGGCTTTCTCGATCACCATGTCCGAGACCTGCACGTGGCGCTCCGCCGGTTCGTCGAAGGTGGAGCTTATCACCTCGCCGTTGACCGACCGCTCCATGTCCGTGACTTCCTCCGGGCGCTCGTCGATCAGGAGAACGATCAGATACACCTCGGGGTGGTTGGCCGTGATCGCGTTGGCGATCTTCTGGAGGAGGATCGTCTTGCCGGTGCGCGGCTGCGCCACAATGAGGCTTCGCTGGCCCTTTCCGATGGGGCACATGAGATTGATGAGCCGCGTGGAGAGATCCTCTCCATCGTGCTCCAGATTGAACGCCTCCTGCGGATACAGGGGTGTGAGGTTGTCGAAGAAGGGCTTCGTCTTGGCAACATCCGGGTGCTCGTGATTCACCGCCTCCACGCGAAGGAGTGCAAAATAACGCTCCGAGTCCTTCGGGCTGCGAATCTGTCCCGACACCGTGTCACCCGTTCGCAGATCGAACTTCTTGATCTGCGAGGGCGAGACGTAGATGTCGTCGGGGCCCGGGAGGTAGTTGTAGTCCGGCGAGCGGAGAAAGCCGTACCCCTCCGGAAGGACCTGCAGGACGCCCTCGGCGAAGATGAGTCCGTTCTGCTGGGTCTGGGCCTCGAGGATCTTGAAGATCAGTTCCTGCTTGCGCATGCTGCTGGTGCCCTCGATTTCGAGGGTGTTGGCAACATCCAGAAGCTCGGAGATGGTCTTCCCCTTCAGCTCCGCGATATCCATTCTTTTTGCTCCGATAGAAGACACGATGGCGGGGTCGGGTGCTTAACTAACCCGAATGGTAAGAGGTTTGTACTGTCAACGAAGTCGACACTCCGCTGGCGAATTGATTACACATCAGCCACATTGCAGAACGGCGATTGCCTCAGGGATGTTTCGATTCTCTTAGAGAGTTCTGATCCGGTGTGCGTTTCGCGGCGATGCCCCGGCGGGACTGCCGCGCCGCCGGGTCGTGGAGAGAGCAAGTCGCGTTCCACACGACCCGGCGACGCGCTGGTTCCCGCGGGTTATTGCTGGTTCATCTCCGCCGTACGCAACTTCTCGAACTGCGCCGCGGCCTGGGCGGCCTTTTCCTTCTCTTCCAGCGCGCCGTAGATGCGCGCCAGCAGCTGCCAGCCGCGTGAATCCTTCGGCTTCAAGGTGACGAATTTCTCGCCCCACGGCGCGGCGTTGTTCCAGTCCTCCATCGAGACGTAGGCCACGACGATGTTGAACACCGTGGTGGGCTCGTCCGGAGTGATCAGGAGCGCCTTCTCGTAGTAGGAAATCGCCTCGCTGGCCACCGCAGGATCATCGTGGCGCTGATTATAGAGCGCCACACCAATATTGTACAAAACGGTGAAATCATCCGCGCCCACCTTCGAGCGCGCCTCCGCGGTCATCTTGAGGAACACCGACGCGCCCTTCCACTGCTGCCGGTTCAGGAGGTCGGTGCCGATGCCCTGGATGACGTCGTAGCTGGCCGGATCCTCGTCGATCAGACGCTGGAAGCGGTTGACCGCTTCGTCCTCGCGCCCGAGAGCCACGAGCTGGCCTCCCGCCAGTTGAAGCGCGCGCGGATAGTTGGCGTCGCTTGGATTCGAGAGTTCGAGCACCTTGTCGGCGGCCTCGAGGGCCTTCTCGTGATAGGTCGAATCGTCCGCGGCGAGCCGTTCATACGCCACGCCCAGGTTGTAGTAGGCGCTGGCCTGCGTGGGGTTCGACTCCGTCGCCAGGTGAAACTCTTCGGCGGAGGCTTTGTAGTCCTGACGGTTGAACGCGCTTTGCCCGAGTTTGTAGTGCCTGGCGAAGTTGCTCTGGATGTTGTCCTCGACGTCACGCGCCTTCTTGGGATCGAGTTTCTTCGCCTCCATGAAGTGTGTGTATGCGAGTGCAACGCTGTCCAGCTTGCTGTAGGAGTATCCGAGCTGGAAATGCGCCTCGGCGTCGGCGGGGTTGGCGGCCAGGCCTTCCTTGGCCAGCTTGATCGCCAGGTCGTAGTTACCCTCCTGGTTGCGCAGCTTGGCACTCGTGGTCGCCACCGACTGACAACCGAAAACGGCGATCAGGGCCAGAACAGAAATCATCGCAAGGAAACGTACTCGGATCATGGCGCGCTGTCCTCCCTCACGGTACAGCCGGGTCGATGCCTGTTTGCAGGCCGACCTTTACTTCAAGGGTTCTTTGTCGGGCAACCCTATTCTCACGGGTTGACGGGACGTTCAAGATCGATAGCTTGGTTGATTAATCCCGGGCGGCGGATACCTGGGGCCGCCGAGGTGGGTCGTTTGTGGATCCATGCACGGGGTATGGACCGGTCTTACTGCCATCATTAAACGGAACCCGGGCCACGGTGTCAAGGCGAATCTGCGAGCGCTGCCCCTCCAACCCGACGTCCCCCTTGGGGTTAAGCCCCATCAAAAGAAGGATTCGGGATCCACGTCCCAGCGCAGATCGATCGCCCGGGCGCCGCGGCGCTTCTCGGTGAGGCGACGAAAGGTCTCCATCACCGCGTCCTTGTCGCTCTGCCGGAGCGGCCCCTTGAGGAGCATGTGCTCGCGAAACCGATTCTTGACCCTCGGGATCAGCGGCGGCGTGGGGCCCAGCACGGCGACGCGTTCACCCACCAGCGCGCGCGCGGCGGCCGCCCACTCGGCCATGAGTGCGTTGAGCACTCCGGCGTCGGGACCGCTGCACGAGGCGAGGACCATGCGCGCGAACGGCGGGTAGTTGAGCGCTCGACGCACCTCGAGTTCTTCGGTCATGAAGGCGTCGTAGTCGTGCGTGACCAGATGCCGGAAGACGGCGTGGTCCGGCGAGTATGTCTGAATGACCACCGCTCCCGCACCGCTCCGACCCGCCCGCCCCGCCACCTGCGTGAGCTGCTGGAAGGTTCGCTCCGCCGAACGGAAGTCCGGAAAGTTGAGTCCCTCCTCGGCGCTCACCACGCCGACGAGTGCCACGCCCGGGAAATGGTGTCCCTTCGTGACCATCTGGGTCCCGAGGAGAACAGGATACTGCCCGGTACTGAACTCCTCGAGAATCCTGCGGTGGCCTTCCTTGCCCGAGGTGGTGTCCGCGTCCATGCGCAGCACGCCGACACCCGGGAAGAGCGCCTTCAGGTCCAGCTCCACGCGCTGCGTGCCGACACCGGTGTAGTTCAGGAGCCTGCTCCTGCACTTGTCACAGCGGGTGGGCACAGCGCGTTCGTACCCGCACAGGTGGCACTTGAGCCGCTCGTCCACGCGGTGAAACGTGAGCGAGATATCACAGTTGATGCACATGGCCAGCCAGCCGCACGCGCCGCACTGCACGTAGCGCGCGTGGCCGCGCTTGTTGAGGAACACGATGGCCTGGCGGCCGGCCTTGATCGTCGCGTCGAGGTGCTCGACAAGCCTCGGCGAGAAGACCTTCCCGCGCGATTCCTCCCCGCGCATGTCGACGATTTCGATTGCCGGTAATGCCCCGCCTCCGACCCGGTCGGGCAGGCGCAGGAGCCGGTAGCGCGCATCGGCCGCCAGGCGAAGCGATTCCGCCGACGGGGTGGCGGAACCGAGCACGACCGCCAACCCCTCCTCCCGGCCGCGCACCATGGCGACACTGCGCGCGTGGTAACGCGGCTTGTCGTCCTGTTTGTACGATTCGTCCTGCTCCTCGTCCACGATGACGAGCCGTAGATCGCGCACGGGACTGAAAACGGCGCTGCGCGGCCCGACAACCACGCGGTGCTCGCCGCGCTCGATCCGTTCCCAGATGTCGAAACGCTCCGGCCCGGTGAGCCGGCTGTGGATGATTGCGACGAGATCCCCGAAAGCGCGACGGTAGCGCGTGGTCGCCTGCGGCAGGAGGCCGATCTCGGGCACGAGAACGATGCAGCCCCCACCACGCCCGATGACTTCGCGCGCGGCGCGGAGATACACCTCGGTCTTTCCACTCCCGGTGACACCGTAGATGAGTGATGGCCTGAATTCACGCGCGTCGATGTCGCTCGCGATCGCGCCGAGGGCCACCGCCTGCGCGGGGGTGAGGAACTCCACACTCGTCTCCAGCGTCTCCAACGGCGAGACCCTCTCTATCGGGTCGATTCGCACGAGGCGTCGCTTCTCGAGACCCTCGATCACTTCCCGGGCATAACCCCACTCGGAGAGTACGGCGGGAACCGGCGCCTCGCCACCCGCGCTCAGCAGTTCGGTGAGGAGTGCAAGCTGCTTCTTCGCCCGTGCGAGTTTCTTCTGCGCGGCCGCATACGCTTCGCTGCCTTCGCCGCCCGCGCGCAGCGCTTCATCCGTGACACGCAGCATGCCGGTCGGCTTTGCCTTCACCTTCGCCCGTTTGAGGCTCGGCGGAATCACCGCCTGCATCGCCTCACCACGGGAACATCCATAATAGGAGGCGATCCAGTTCGCCAGCTCGAGCAGGTTCCGCGGCGCGAAGGTCTCGTGCAGTTCGCGGATGGGACGGATGCGGGGCACATCGGAGGCATCGGCGAGCTCGACGACCACGCCGTTCAGGACGCGCTTTCCGAACGGAACCTCGACCCGACAACCCACGCGAACGCGCCCGCGGAGATCTTCGGGGATCGCGTAGGTAAAGGACTGGTCGACGGGAATCGGAAGCACCACCCGCGCGTAGCGCGGCGTTGCGGTCTCGATGAGTGGAACCGGTGACATGGTCGCGAGTATAGGGAGCGCGTGTGAGCGGCGCAAGGTGCGTGGTCGTGAGAACCTGTGTTCAGAAGGACCCGCGTGGCCCCACCCGACAGGACGCACGAACGCGCGCCGGGCAGGTCCGGCGCGCGTTCGCTCGCTTGAATACCACCGCGACGGGTCTTACTTGCGACAGCCCAGGATCTCCTGAATGCGGTCGATCAACCGGCTCGGACTGAATGGCTTCACAATGTAGTCCACTGCGCCCACTTCATAGCCCAGCCGTTTGTCGAGATCGCGCCCTTTCGCCGTCAGCAGGACGACCGGGATGTTCTTCGTCTCCGGATCACGCTTGAGACGCCGGCACGTTTCGTACCCGTCCAGCACCGGCATCATGACGTCGAGCACGATCAGGTTCGGCTTCTCCTGCTTGGCCTTCTCGACGGCGAGCTCGCCGTTGTTTGCCGTGATGACCTCGAATCCCTCCGCCCCCAGGCTGAAGTCAAGTATGTGCAAGATGTAGACCTCGTCGTCCACGATGAGAATTTTGCCCAGCGCCATGCCTGCCTCCTATACAACCTTTTGCTAGTGCGATGCCCGTCCGGTTTCCACTTGTGTTTCTACATCAGCGCTCGTGGTTCGGAAGCGATCTGCGTGCCGATTTACGGAGTTCACGAATATTTCGACCACCTTCGGGTCAAACATCGTCCCGGCCCTGTGCCGGATGACTTCGATGGCCTCGTTGAAGGTGTACTGCTTCTGATATGGCCGGTGCGAGATGAGGGCGCGGAATGTGTCCGCGACGCGGATGATGCGCGCCTCCAGCGGAATATCCTCTCCGGACAACTTGCCCGGGTAACCCGTACCGTCGTAGTTCTCGTGGTGGTACAACACCGCGTCGCGGATCTTCGGAATGAACTCGATCTGTTTGAGCATGTCCGTCCCGACTATGGTGTGCCGTTCCAGGTGCGACCGATCTTCCTCGGTGAGCTCGCGTGGCTGTTTGATGATGTTGTGGCCGATCTTTGCGAGCCCCAGGTCATACACGTTGAACACATACCGCAGCGTCGCGTTGTCCTCCGGGCTCATGCCCATGAGTGCCGCAACGTCCCGAAGCACCAGCGACAGTGCGTCCGCGGCGTTCTGATCGATGAAGCGCTTGGCATCCAGAATCGACTTGAAGGTGGAACGCACGTCCTCGAATTCGCGTGATTTCTCCTTGAAGTGCGTGAGCGCATCCAGCGCAAGCACAACGCGCTCCGCGAACATCTCCAACAGAGCGTGGTCCGCGTCGTCCAGCGCGTCGCGTCCCACGGGTTCTGTAACATTGATGACGCCGATGACGCGGCCATCGCGACGCACCGGAACCGAAAGGAAAGACTTCGACTGATAACGCTTTACGTCGGGCAGATCTCCGAAACGATCTTCTTTCTCCACGTCCCGAACGAGATACGAGCGATTGTTCGCCGCGACACGCCCGGCGATCGACTCGCCAATGCGAACCCGCGCATACTCAACGACGTCCTCGTCCACGCCAATCGCGCTCTCAATGCGAAGTTCGGCGCCGTTCTCATCCACCATCATCAGCGACGCTCGCTTGACGTGCAGGAGCTCGGCGACAAGTTCGACAACCAGCTCCATGTAGCGCTCGACTTCGAAACGGCGAGTGGAGACATAGTCGGTGAGAAGTTCGCTCCGGACCACGGCCTGCTTCTTCGGGATGACGACGACGAAGCGCGCACCCCGTCCCGGCACGTTCTCCACCCAGATGCGGCCATCGTGCCATTCCACGATGTTCTTGCAGATGGCAAGTCCAATGCCCGTTCCTCCGTGGCGGCGTGTGTCCGTCCCGTCCACCTGGTGGAAGTGCTCGAATATCCGCTCGATCTGGTCGTCCGGAATGCCAATGCCGTTGTCCTCGACGACGATTCGCGCGCTCACGACTTCGTCCTCCAGCCGCACCCACACCTGCCCGCCTTCGGGGGTGAACTTCGACGCGTTGTGAAGCAGGTTGATGACGAGCTGCTTCATGAGATCCCGCTCGGCCCGGACCCTGACCTCGTTCCGCGGCAATAGCGCGTGGAGCGTGATCTTCTTCTCCTCGAAGTTCTTCTCGAGGTCACCGGCCGACACGCTGACGATCTCGTTCAGATTGCACGAGGTACGCTCGAATCGCACCGCGCCGGATTCCATCTGGGAGAAATCGAGGATGTCCTCGATCAGTCCCATGAGCCGGCTGCTTTCCTCCTGGATGACGACCAGAAACTCTTTGATGATATTGCGGTCGATCGTTTCCGCATTCTTGAGCAATGTCTCGCAGTACGCCTTGATGGACGTCAGCGGAGTTCTGAACTCGTGTGAAATCGTCGCAACGAAGTTGGACTTCATCTTGTTGAGACTGGAGAGCTTCTCCGCATAGTGCTTGAGTTTTTCGTTCTTCTCGCCAACCTCGCGATAGCGGTTCAGACTGCGGATTGCAATCGTGGCCAGAGTTGCAATTGTCTCGAGCGTGTCGATCACGTCCACAACCGATCGGTTCGGATCGCCGGGATCTTCGACCGAGAGGTAACCGATGACCTTCTCACCCGCGTCGTCGTCCACCAGTGGAACGATGAGTCGCTCCACCTCCGCCCACTGGTCGGAAACCTGAACAGCGGCCTCCTCCGTCGCGTCCTGCGAAGCCGATGCGATGGGTTTCTGCACCTGACTCTTCAGGAAATAGCTGCGCCCCACGCGGTGGCGCGGCTCGGTCATCATCTCGTACTCCGACACGGTTATGCGATGGTTCCTCACCGCTTCCTGTGCCTCGGGGCTGAGGCCAACGTACGCCCTGGGTTCGAATGTCCGTGTGCGTTCGTTGAGAGTTCGAATGATCACGGTGTCGAACCCGATATTCTCACGCACGAGTTCGGCCACCATCTGCAGCAGCTCCTTGACATTCTTCTGCTGCTGGATGCGAACGCCGATGGCGAGCATGCGCTGCATATCCTCCAGGCGACGTGTCAGCGCGAGACAGTGATCACGTTGGCGACGGAGCTGCGCGGCGGTGTCGTCGTACATGTCCGACGCGACGCGGTTGAGCAGGCTGAGTTCGCCCCGGGCTCTGTCGGCCTCCCATGAGGTTTTCGCCGCTTTCCTTGTCATTCGCGTTCCGATCACGATGTAGTGGGTCTGCAACGCAAGCAGCCCGGCGATCAGCGCCACGATGTCGAGCGTCTGCGCCACGCGGATGAGGGTGGACGCAGCGGGCCCGCTTGTCGTTCCCGCAATTACGAGGAGCACCCACGACGCGATGAGCGAACCAACCAGGAGAACCGCGGCCGGGCGCACGTCTCGCAGACATCCGGCCGCGGAGGAAACGAGTGCGGCACTGACGCGTACCGTTGCTCCGAGGAGAACGGCGCAGACCAGGTCCGCGAGGACGGTTTCCCCGGAATGCGGAACCACGGAGTAGATCAGGCCCCCGGTCAACCCGAAGACCACGGTCTGATATCGAACTGCGCGCCATTGCGCATCGGCTGCGTCTCTGGCGCGCGTCGTCTCTCCGGGATCCCGGTCCTCGCTCTCGTCCTTCGCCACCGCCTGAGCATCTTTCCGGCGAACCGGCATGCAGCTGGCGAGCAGATACAGGCAGAGGAAGTTCAGGAGCACATACACCAGCGGTGGACCAGCAGGCTCCGCAACCATCGTCGCGGTAAACACGACTGCCCCGATCCTGCTCGTTGCAAATGCAAGCGCTGCAAGGGTCCTCGCGAAGAACTGCGATGAATTCGTGGCCAGCGTCTCTCGCCAGAGGGAGAGAAACACAAGGGTCACCAGCACACCGGACACGACGAGATAGTTGATCGGCGCGCTCGACGCGGTGATATGAGCAATGACCAACGGTTGCATCATGATGTTTCGATCCTGATCGCCTACGAGTTGGGCGCGCCTACCGGCGTGCCGCCGAGCTGCCGCTTGTAGGTCTTCTCGTCGCGGGTCGACAACTTTCCATCTTCTTTGAGAACCACGATGAACGAGTCCACGACGTCGCGGTCGAACTGCGTGCCCGCGTTACGCACGATTTCCTTGACGGCCTCCTCCACGGTCTTCCGCTGCCGGTAGGGGCGGCTGCTCGTCATCGACTGGAACGCGTCGATTACCGAGAGAATGCGACCGCCGATCGGGATCTCGTCGCCCTTGAGCCCCATCGGATATCCGCTTCCGTCGACTCGCTCGTGGTGATACAGGATGATGTTGCTTACCGCCTCTACGAATTCGAGGGGACGTATCAGTTCCGCTCCCCGCTGGGGATGGCTCTGAATCCTCTTCACTTCCTCGTTCGACAGATTCAGCGTCTTGTTGAGAATGTCGTCGCTTATCTCCGTCATGCCAATGTCGTGCACGCTGGCAACATACTGAATGACGCTGACTTCCTTCTCCGGCAACCCCATCTTCCGGGCAATCTTCAGCGCCAGTTCCACAGCCTGCTCAATGGCCTTCGTCTTAGTCTGTGTTTCGAGCATGCGTCGGAACGCATCGATCGTGTCCTGCAGGAACGAATTGGAATCCTCCACTACACGCACGCGCTCCAGCGCTCGCGAGATGCGCTCGCTGAATGACATGAGAAGATTGAGGTCGTCGTGATCGAATGGCGTCCCGCTCAGCTTGTTGTTCACGTTGATCACGCCAACGATGACGTCGTTTACCCGCAACGGCACGCTCACCAGCGACATGGTGTCGTACTGGGGGTTGTTTGGCGCCGTGAATACTTCGTTCTCTTCTATGTTGCTGATCAACAGCGGCTCTCCCCGTTCCACGACCTTGCCCGCGATCCCCTGGCCCACCTTGAGCCGCGTGTTCTCGACCACCCATTCCTCGATGCCGTAGGACATCTTGATGAAGAGTTCCTGTCGATTCATGTCGAGGAGCATCAGCGATACACGCTTGGCATTGAGAAGCTCCGCGATCATCTTGACGATCAACTCCAGCATTTCGTGAAGTTTCGCCCGGCCGTCCACGAGTTCTCCTATATAGCCGACGAGATCGTTGAAACAGTGCTCGCGCGGAAGCGTGAAGAAGAACGTACTGCCCACGTTCTCCTTGCTTTCTACGCGGATCGTTCCGCCGTGCTGTTCGACGATGTTCTTCACTATCGCCAGTCCCAGGCCCAACCCTTCCATCTTGGTCGACTTCTGCGTCCGCGACCGGAAGTACTTGTCGAACACGCTTCCGATTTCGTCCGGCGGTATTCCCACCCCCTGATCACTTACCGAGATGAGGAGGTTGACAGCCTCCTCGCGCGCACGCACCGTGACGGTCGTGCCGCGACCCGAATACTTGGCCGCGTTCGCGATCAGGTTGATGAACACCTG
>CAZPUV010000076.1:0-10087 GCA_964589805.1 uncultured bacterium
GGGGCCTATGCGCTGGTGGCGGGCCTGACCGCACTCACCGTTTCCTTTCATTACGGGGTCCTGATCCCCGATGCCCACGGCGGCCTGCTGCACGCGATCCACGGTCGCCTCTGTTATATACCGATTCTCCTGGCCGCGATCTGGTTCGGTGTGCGCGGTGGACTCTTCACGGCACTCGCCATCACGGCGCTGACTCTCCCCTACGCCCGCCTCCGCGGCATCACCGATCACCACACCCTGGTGAGCGAGTACACCGAGATGGTGTTCTATCTTGCGATCGGTCTCATGACGGGTGTTCTGATCGAGCGGCAGTGGCGCGAACGCCGCCGCAGCGAGTCGCTGCAGCGCGAGCTTGCCCGTCAGGAGCGGTTGTCTTCGCTGGGGCAGATGGCGGCGGGACTCGCGCACGAGATCCGCAACCCGCTCGGTTCCATCCAGGGCGTGGCCGAGATTCTGGGCGACGACGTCCGCGAAGGATCGCGGGAACACGAGCTCTTCGACGTCTTGCGCAAGGAATCCCGCCGGCTCGGAACCGTCGTGGACCACTTCCTCGGTTTCGCGCGGCCGAGGCCGCTCGCGCTCGCGCCCACGGACATCGGCGCGGTCGCGGAGCGGGCGGCGGCGCAGGTCGAGTTCGACGCGGCGGCGCGGCGCATCTCGATCGAGCGATCGATCGAGGAAGGCCTGCCGCGCGTGCAGGCGGATGCCGAGCAGCTGCATCAGGTGGCCCTGAATCTCCTCATCAATGCGGTCTCCGCCACGGGCGACGGCGGCCGGATCGTCGTCGCCGCATCGCGTGCCCAGCGCAACGGCGAGCGCTGCGTGGCGATGTCGGTCCGGGACTTCGGAGAGGGCATTCCGGCCGATGTGCTTCCCCACGTTTTCGACCCGTTCTTCACGACACGCGAGGGCGGGACCGGTCTGGGCCTTTCAATCTCCCACACCATCGTCCACGACCACGGGGGCTGGATCGACATCGACAGCCACCCCGGCGACGGAACGACCGTGTCGGTTCTGCTTCGCATCGAAGACGAGCGCCATGCCTGACAGCATCCTCATCATCGACGACGATGAAAGCATCCGCAAGGTTCTCGGCTACATGCTCGAGGAAGCGGGCTACCGGGTTGACAAGAAGGAATCGGCGGAGACCGGCCTGCGTGCGATCCGGGAACACCGGCCCGACCTCGTGCTGAGCGACATCAAGATGCCACGCAAGGACGGCATCGAACTCCTGGGCGAGATCAAGGCCGCGGATCCATCGCTCCCCGTGATCATCCTTACCGCGTTCGGCTCGGTGGAGACGGCCGTTGAAGCCATGAAGCGCGGAGCCGCGGACTACCTGACCAAGCCGATCTCGCGCGACGACCTCCTCTTGACCGTGGAGAAGACCCTCAGGCTGCACCGCCTGGAGAAGGAAAACGCCGACCTGCGGGACACGCTGAGCGAGCGCTTCCGTTTCGAGAACATCATCGGGCTCTCACCGGCCATGACGGAGCTGTTCGATATGCTCCGGAAGATCGCGCCCACCGACGCAACCGTCCTGATCACCGGCGAGAGCGGAACGGGCAAGGAACTGATCGCCAAGGCGATCCACTACAACAGCCCCCGCCGCGGCGGGCGCATGATCACGGTGAACTGCGCTGCCATCCCCCACGACCTCCTGGAGAGCGAACTCTTCGGGCACGTGCGGGGCGCGTTCACGGGCGCCATCCGGAACAAACCGGGCAAGTTCGAACTGGCGCACGGGAGCACGATATTCCTCGACGAGATCGGATCCATGCCGCTGCTCCTGCAGGCGAAGCTCCTGCGCGCGCTCCAGGAACGCGAGGTCGAACGCGTGGGCGACGAACGCACGATCGAGGTCGACGTGCGCGTGCTGGCAGCCACGAACCGCGCGCTCCCGCCGCGCGTCGCCGCCGGCGAATTCCGCGAAGACCTGTATTACCGCCTCAACGTCGTGCCCGTGCGCGTGCCCCCGCTCCGGGAACGGACGGGCGACATTCCGCTGCTGGCCCGGCACTTCGTCTCGCATTTTGCAGCGGGCGCGCGCGTGGTCCTCGCCCCGGAGGCGATCGCCGCGCTGGAGAGGCACCCGTGGCCCGGGAACGTCCGCGAGCTGGAGAACTTCTGCGAGCGGATCGTGCTCATGCGCTCGCACGACACGATCGATGGCGTCACCGTTTCGGCCCAGCTCGCACAGCTGACCCGGGATGCGCCCGCTACCGGCGGCCCGACACTTCCCGAGATCGAGCGAAGGGCGGTCGTGGAGGCGCTCCGTGCGACGGGCTGGAACAGGTCGCGCGCGGCGCGAAGACTGGGCGTCCCCCGCCACATCCTTCTGTACCGCATGAAGAAGTTCGACATCCGCGAGGACGGAGACGTCTCGGGCTGACGCCTGCACCGGCGCGGCGCTTGAGGCTGGCAGGGCGGCGGACATTCGTGCTAACCTCTCGCACCTCGCGCGCGGTGCGCGCGCGACGCGACCCGGAAGATCCGGCATTTCGAAGGAGTATCGAGTGCGACGCGCAGTTATCATTCTTGCGGCAATGACATCGATCGGTTCCCTCCCCGCCGCAGCCGCCGAGTACTTCCAGCAGTTCGTTCACTACACCATTCGTGTCAGGCTCGACACGGAGCGCCGCTGGATATCGGGGTCGGAGTCGATCCTGTACGTGAACCAGTCCCCCGACACGCTGCGCGAGTTCTACCTCCACCTGTACCCCAACGCCTTCCGGAACAAGAACACGCCCTACCAGCGCGACCGGAACCGGGAGTACAACCTGACCCTGCGCGACGTACCCGAAGCGCACAGGGGCTGGCTCGACCTCAGCGACGTCCGCGTCGGAGGGGATCCAGTCGAGGTTTCGGTGGACGAAACGATCGCGCGCATGGCGCTTCCACGGCCGCTCGCGCCGCGCGACTCGATGACGGTCTCGTTCACGTTCGACGGCAAGGTGCGCAAGAGCATCGACCGGTCCGGGTACGGCGGCGATCACTACGATTTCGCCCAGTGGTACCCGAAGGTCGTCGTGTACGACGAGAACGGCTTCCATCCGGACCAGTTCCTGGCCGGAGAGTTCTACGGCGAGTTCGGCACGTTCGACGTGCACATCGAGTTGCCGGACCACTTCGTCGTCGTGGCTACGGGAGTGGTGGAGAGCGGTGACCCGGGCTGGGGCTACAACGCCCCGGGCCGTTCCGACCCGGCACCGCGCAAGGCCACCGGCAGCACCAGGACGGTCCACTTTCGCGCGGAGAACGTGCACGATTTTGCGTGGTGCGCCGACCCCACCTACGTGGTCCAGGACACCACGCTCGATGGCATCGCAATCCGCAGCGCGTACCGCCGCAAGAGTGCGAAGACATGGGAGGATTCGACGCTCGCGCACGCGGTGCGCGCGATCGAGTGGCTCAACGCACGCGTCGGCAGGTATCCCTACCCGCACATCACCGTGGCAGAGATGCTGCGCACCGGCGGCATGGAATACCCCATGCTGGTCATGGACGGTCGGGCGAGCGAGGGTCTCGCGTTGCACGAAATCGGGCATGTCTACTTCTACGGGATTCTGGCCAACAACGAGCGCACGGAAGCCTGGATGGACGAGGGATTCACCTCTTTCCAGACCCGATGGTACCAGGAGCAGCGCTACGGGCCGTGGGGAGACCGCAGCAAGTGGAACTTCTACCAGCGCATGACACCGCAGTACCGGCTCTGGGAGAATGACCGGCGCATGGTGTTCGATCTCGAGCGGCGGGGTTATGGCGAGCGCGTGTCATTCCGCGCCGAAGACTACGATCACTCCTACCGCGCGAGTGTCTACGTGAAGGCGGCGCTGACGCTGAACGCGCTCAAGTTCGTCGCGGGCGAGAGCGCCTTCGAGCGGATACTGCAGGAGTACTTCGACCGCTGGAAGTTCAAACACGTGAACGAGGAGCGATTCGTCGCGGTGTGCGAAGACGTCCTCGAGCGGGATCTTTCGCGCCTCTTCGAGCAGTGGCTTCACACCACCAAGACCGTCGACTACGAACTGAAGAACAGCACTTCGCGTCCGGACTCGGCCGGCGTCACCACCGAGATCCTGGTCCGCCGCAAGGGCGAACTCTACATGCCCTTCGACGTGCATTACACGCTTCCCGATGGCAGCGTGCGCACTCAGCGATTCGACACGCGCGACCGGACCATCCAGGGGCGCATCAATCTTCCGGCGAAGCCGGTGCGGGTGGCCATCAATCCGGACAACGAAATCATGGACCGCGACATGACCAACAACTTCCTGCCCCGGAAGCGCGACTTCCAGATCGACTGGCCGAACAACTTCTACTACCCCGAGGACGCCTACCAGATCCGTCATCGCCCCGCGATCTGGTACAACGCAATCGACGGCGCGAAAGTCGGGTATCACCTGTCGGGGAGCCGGCACGGATGGTCGCGGAGGCTCGCGCTCGGGCTCTACTACGGAGCCGAGTCGGAGAAGGTCGACTTCTCCGCCTCGTACGCGCGCCCGATGCAGTGGTTCGGCACCAACTCGACGTTCCGTCTTTCCGGCTACAAGATGGAGGGGCGCGCGCAGGGGAACGTGGACTTCAACTTCGTCAGGCGCGAAAAACTCATCGAACCGCCGACGCACGAGTTCCTGATCGGGTACGGCTACCACGAACTCCGAAACCCGGCCTATCTTACGAGTGCGGAGACCTACGACACGCTGCAGGCGGACACGGGGCCGTACTTCGGCTACGCAACCGAGCCGCAGTTCGATGTGGCGGCGACGCGTCTCCACGCCGGCCTGCGCCTGGGACGCAACTGGTTCGCGGGCGACTATGACTACGAACGGATCGAGATGGGAGCAACCCTGGTCACGCGGCCGGCGACCACGGGCGGAATCGACGCTCGCCTGCGGTTCTTCAGCGGCTTCTCGGGCGGGGGCACGCCGACGCACCGCAAGTTCAACCTGGCCGGTGCCGGTCCCGTCCAGGCCGGGGAGCGCTTCTGGCTCCGGGGCCGCGACGCCGTGCCGGCCGATCTGCACTACCTCGAACCCGGAGACGGGAACCTCCGCGGTTACTTCGACGGCACGTTCGTCGTCAACAAGCTGGCCGCGTTCAACGGCGAACTGGGCACGCGCGTGAAGCTGTTCGGGCTCGAGAGGAAGGCGGCGAAGGTGCTGGGAACGATGTCGTGGTACGGCTTCTACGACGCGGGATGGATCCTGGACAAGGACAACCCGGTCGCGTCCAGCGCGCGCATCGCATCGCTGGTCGACGGCGGCGTGCTGGATGGCGCCCTGCAGGACGCGGGCGTGGGCATCCGCTCACACGTCGCCTGGCCGTTCTGGAATTTCACCTGGCGGTTCGACGTGCCCTTCTGGGTGAGCAATCCGGAAGTCAACGGAGAGGCTGACCCGGTGGACTTCCGGTATCTCTTCAGCCTGGGCGCGACCTTCTAGCCCGCGACCGCCGCTAAGCAGCCGACTCGAGAACGGCCGCGGCCGCTTCGTCGACCATCGCGTCGGTCATCTCCGCGTACATCGGCAGCGACACGATGCCGGCAACGACCTTCTCCGCGATCGGGAACGCACCCTGCTTGTGACCGAGGTGTGCGTACGCCGGTTGCAGGTGGAGCGGGATCGGATAATGAATCCCGGCCCCCACGCCCCGCTCCTTGAGGTGTGCGAGCGTACGCTCGCGGTCCGG
The DNA here is from genome assembly GCA_964589805.1 of uncultured bacterium. Taxonomy (GTDB): domain Bacteria; phylum Krumholzibacteriota; class Krumholzibacteriia; order WVZY01; family JAKEHA01; genus JAKEHA01. The sequence continues at coordinate 5,692 of CAZPUV010000076.1, forward strand.
AACCCGCACCACGTAGAGATGGTAGACGTGCCGGCGCCCGGGAAGTGCCCGGATGGGAACCACGCCGGTGCCCGCGAATGCTTTGTCGTAACGGGCGGCGTGCGCGCGCCGCGCATCCGTCCACTCGTCCAGATGGCGGAGCTTCACGTCGAGGACCGCCGCCTGTATGGCGTCGAGCCGGTAATTCCACCCCTCGTACAGATGGTGGTACTTCTCCCGGCTGCCGTGATCGCCCAGCGCGCGCATGAGATTCGCCACGTCCTCGTCGTCCGTTGCCACGAGGCCACCGTCGCCGTACGCACCCAGGTTCTTGCCCGGATAGAAGCTGAAGGCCGTCGCGTCGCCGAGCGTCATGCTGCGGTCGCCACCGATATCGGCCCCGTGCGACTGGGCCGCGTCCGCCACCACCCGCAGGCCCTTGCGGCGGGCGATGTCCCGGATCGCCTCCATGTCGGCCGGCTGGCCGTAGAGGTGCACGGGAACGATGGCCCGCGTCTTCGGCGTGATTGCCGTCTCGACGCGTGCGGGGTCGATGAGCTGGGTGGCTTCGTCGACGTCGACGAGAACCGGTCGCGCGCCCGAATGCGTGATGGCCTCCGTGGTCGCGATGAAGGTGTTGCACGCGGTGATGACGTCGTCGCCCCGCTTGACCCCGACCCCGAGCAGAGCGAGGTGCAACGCCGACGTACCGCTGCAACATCCAACCCCGAACCCGGCACCACTGTACCGGGCGAAGTTGCGTTCGAATCGGCGAACGGTCTCCCCGCCGACGAAATGGCAGCTCTCCACGACCTCCGCGATGGCGGCGTCGATTTCGGGCTTGATGGTGGCGTACTGAGCTTTGAGATCGAGGAACGGAATAGGCATATCGATGCTACCTGGGACTTTCTATCGGTGACACGGAATGAAGCCGGGCACGACCTGGCGGCGGGGCGCTGCCACGCGGGAGACACCACACGAACGGGGTCGAAACAGCCCTGAAATCGTATCACAATCCGCCGCGGATCGGCAATACCGCGGCCGCGTCCGTTGACACGCCCCGGGGCCGGCCGTACACTGCACCATCGTCCCGCCAGGATCGGGACCGAGGTGCAGCCGTTTGACCCCTGACCGCAGAACACTGCTCGCGCTGTTTTCGTTCGCCTTCGGACTGCGCATCCTCTACGCAGTCCTGTTTGGAGCCGATCCCAACGTCATCCCGATACGCGAAACGTATGATTTTCGCATCGCTGCGAGCATGGCCACAGGCTGGCAATGGCTGACCACACCCTTCTCCCCCAACGCGCCCGGCTACCTCGTGGCGCTCGCGGCGCTGTTCCGCATCACCGGTCCGTCGTGGTGGGCGGTCGTGCTCTTCAATGCAACGATGGGAGGGATCACCGTTCTGTTCCTGTACCGCATCGGGGAGAAGCGCCTGGGTTCGCGCGTAGGTCTCGGGTCGGCGCTGTGGCTGGGCGTGTTCGTGAGCCAGATGCACTTCGCAAGCCTCGCGGTGCGCGACGTCATGGCGACGCTGATCCTCGTCTGGCTCGCGTTCGTGCTGGTCAAGCCGTTCAGCCGCATGCGCTCATCGGTATGGACCGGGATTCTCTATCTCGCCCTCGTATACACCGAGCCCATGTTCTTCATCCTGCTGCCCGTGCTCATCGCGTTCCTCGGTCTGCGCGCCACCAACCATCGAACGCTGAACGTGCAGTATCTCTTCCTGTTCATCGCCACGATCTTCGTGCTCGGCACACCGTGGACGATTCGAAACTACATCGTGCATCGCGACTTCATTCCCATCAGCCTCAAGGCCTCGCGCTACACCGCACCGCTGGAACGGTTCATCCGGGCGGAGCGCGCGCAGGTGGACGTTCCCGACGAGGCTCGAGTGCCCGACGTGCCGGGGTTCGCGGTCAACACGCTGGAGTACTGGCGCTTCGCGCGCTTCGCGGACGCGCCCGGCAACCCGGCGGTCGGCGTGCGGGCGGAACCGGCGTGGTCGCTTCGCCACAACGCCGCCTCCATCGTGAACTTCGGCGTGCTGCTTCCGCTCTTCGTCGCCGGAGCGGCCATGGGGCTGCGGAGGCGTCACCGCGCCACACTGGTCCTGTGCGGGATTGTCGTATGCCACTGGATCCTGCGTGGCTTCCTGGGCGGGAGCGAGGAGGCGCGTCTCCCGGTCGAGCCCCTGGTGACTCTCGTCGCCTTCTACGGGTTGCGGGAGCTGCTGGAGATTCGCCGCAGGGCCGGCGGGAGTCAGACGCACTAGCGCGTGTCGGCGCGCAGGTCCCTTCCCGTCATGGCGGCCGGAAACGGAATGCCGAGATAGCCGAGGATCGTCGGCGCGATATCGCGCAACGATCCCCCGTCGATCAACGCGCCGCGATACTCCGGATCCACGAGAATGCACGGCACGGGATTGGTGGTATGCGCCGTGTGCGGCCCGCCCGTGGCAGGATCGACCATCAATTCCGCGTTTCCGTGATCCGCGATGATGATCGCCACGTACCGCTCGAGATCGAGCGCATCGACCACGCGCCCCACGCACGCGTCCACGGTCTCGCAGGCTTTGATCGCGGCTTCCAGAATCCCCGTGTGTCCAACCATGTCGGGGTTGGCGAAGTTGCACACGATGTAGTCGTAATGATCCGCGCGGATCTCCCGGATCAGGGTGTCGCACACTTCCTCCGCGCTCATCTCCGGCTGGAGGTCGTAGGTGGCGACCTTCGGCGACGGGATCAGAAGGCGTGTCTCGCCGGAGAACTCCTTTTCCTCTCCCCCGTTGAAGAAATACGTGACATGCGCGTACTTCTCGGTCTCGGCGATACGCAGTGTCTTCATGCCGCGCGCCGCGGCCGTATCGACCAGAATGTCGAAGCGCGATTCGGGCGGGAAGATCACGGGCAGGTCGAACCCGTCTTCGTAGTAGCGCGCCATGCACGTGTAGTGGACGTCCGGACGGCGGGTGCGCGGAAACGGTTCGAACTCCGCGTCCGTGAATGCGTGCGTGATCTGCCGTGCGCGGTCGGCGCGGAAATTGAAGAACAGAATCGAGTCGCCGTCGCTCACCACGCTCCGCGGCGAGCCATCGCGCACGATCGCGACCGGCTCGACGAACTCGTCGGTGACCCCCCGCGCGTACGAGCGCCGGACCGCATCCACCGGGTCGCGCGCCTGCTCGCCCTTGCCCAGCGTGTAGAGGTCGTAGGCGCGCTGCGTCCGTTCCCAGCGCTTGTCGCGGTCCATTGCGTAGTAGCGGCCGATCACCGATGCGATCTCTCCCACGCCGGCCGCACCCATGTGCGATTGCAGAGCGGCGGCGTATTGCGCTCCACCGGTCGGAGACGTGTCACGCCCGTCGAGGATCACTTGGACGCGCACGTCGCGCACGCCCCGCGCGGCCGCGATGTCGAGGAGCGCGTGCAGGTGCTGCTGGTGGCTGTGCACTCCCCCGTCGGACAGGAGTCCCATGAGGTGCAACGTGCCGCGTTCGCGTACGCGGTCCATGGCCGCATGGAGGATCGGGCTGGTCGCGAGCGATCCGTCCGCGATGGCCCGGTCGATGCGCACGATGTCCTGAAAGACCACGCGTCCCGCGCCGATGTTCAGATGACCGACTTCGCTGTTCCCCATCTGGCCGTCGGGGAGGCCCACCCACGGACCCGACGCCTCGATGAGCGTGCGCGGGTAGCGCTCCCACAGCGCGTCCACGCGGGGCGTGCGCGCGAGACGGACGGCGTTGGCCTCCGACTCCTCGCGCCAGCCCCAGCCGTCCATGATGAGCAGTACGACCTTCTTCCTGGACTTCATCGGCGGCCGCCTTTCACGGCCTGGAGCTTCTCCATGTTCACGCGCGCGGTCTCGTTGCCTGGATCGAGCCGCAACGCTTCGCGGAACTGCACCTCGGCATCTTCGAAGCGGCGCTGCATGGCGTAGGCCGATCCGAGCGTGACGCGCCCGTTCGCGTAGGCGGGCTCGATCTGCACCGCATTCTACGCGAGCCGCATCCCTTCCTCGACACGCCCGGTCTGGATGTACATGACCGCCAGGTTGTTGAACGCGTAGTGGTCGTCGGGCTTGAGCGCGATGCACTTGCGCAGCGCTTCCTCCGCCTCGGTGTACATCTTGAGCTCGCCGTAACAGACCGCGAGGTTGTTGTACGCGTTGTAGAAGTTGGGGCGCATGCGGATCGCTTCCCTGTACGCCTCGATCGCCTTCCGGTACTCGCCCCGCTGCTGGTAGCGTTGTCCGAGGTTGTTCTGGGCGTCGGCGTTGTCGGGGGTCAGGTAACCGAGCGCCTCGAGCTTCTTCATGGTCTCCTCGGTCTCGGCTCCGGTCGCCACGTCGTCCGGGCGCACCCGCTTCCGGTCGAGCGTCGCGACGGTCTCGGCGGCAAACGACGCCACCACGT
>CAZPUV010000077.1:0-5540 GCA_964589805.1 uncultured bacterium
CACCGTTTGCCCGCACGTCGGGGAATGCTCGTATACCATTGTACCTAAATTGGTTACCCGGCCGCTCGCGCGGCCCATTTGCCGTCACGAAGGAGAGTTCGGAAAATGTCGGGGCGCGCCTTCCTGTCGATGTTGACGGCTTTGACCGTCGAAACGCTGGAAGTTCGAAACCAGAAACTGTCCAGTCGCTTACAGGAACTCAACACGCTCTTCGAACTGAGCCGCGATTTTCACTCGCTGCGCAGCCGCGATGAGATCGCTCGATTGTTGCTGTTTCGGGCGATGGCAGAGGCAGGAACGCCCGACGGTCTCGTCTACCTCGGAGACAGCACCCGCCTGGATCTCGCTGCCCGGAGCGGGTTTTCGGCGTGGGAGCCGGTCACAACCTTCACCTCCCCGGGTTCCCTTGGGATGCTGAAGCAGAGGACCCATCCCATCTGGCCGTTTCAGCTCGATGAGCCGGAACTCTCCGAAGCGCTGCCGCCGGACATGGGGCTGCTCGTGCCGATGTTCATTCAGGACGAACTGAGAGGCCTGCTCGTACTGGGTGACTCGGTCAACGGCGAACTTTCATCCGAGAAGATCTCGTTTCTTTCGACGCTGGGCAACCTGTCGATGGCACTGGAGGAGAACATCCGCCTGTTCCATGAAGAGGTCGAGAAGAAACGCATGGAAGAGGAATTGCGCGTCGCCGCCAGGATACAGGCACGGCTTCTGCCGCGTGGCGAGCTACGCATCCCGGGTTACGCTGTATCCACACTGAACCTGTCTTCGCTCGAGGTCGGAGGCGATTACTTCGACTGCATCAGGATAGACGACACACACTACGCCATCTGTATCGCCGACGTATCTGGAAAGGGCGTGCCGGCGGCACTGCTCATGGCGAGCCTGCAGGCGAGTCTGCGCGCCCTGGCGGCTGTGGAACTGGACGTTGGCTGGCTGGCAACCCGCGTCAACAAGCTCATCGGAGACAGTACCGAAGCCGGCCAGTTCATCACGTGCTTCCTCGGAATTCTCGATACGGAGGCACACACGATTCAATACGTCAACGCCGGGCATGACCCTCCCCTCGTGTTCTCGTCGGATGGTTCGAAAGCCGAGTTCGGTACAGACAGCATCGTCCTTGGCGTCATGCCGGACTTCCAGTACCAGGCCCGGACGCATCAACTACAGGCGGAAGACCTGGTCGTCATGTATACCGACGGGGTAACCGAAACCACGGACGAAAACGAGAGGATGTTCGGCGCGCGACGCCTGGAGGCCTCGGTAGAGCGCCAGCTGGGTCAGCCGGTCGAGCGCATTCTCGACGGTCTCCTGGCCGACGTTCGGAGTTTCAGCGGTGACGCCGCCCAATCCGACGACATCACGTTGTTCATGCTCCGGCGGCAGACCTGATCGAGCGGTCCCCCGCGGGTGGTGCCTCACCGCAGCCTAGACCAGCACACCCTTTCCGGCCATGCGACGCGCGTAGATGATGAGCCCGAGCGATACCGCAAAGATGACGATACTGAAGAAGAACCCTGTGGCGCCGACAATGTCGATGCCCCCGGCAAATCCGTAGTTGTGAATCGCCGTCACCACCATGCACAGGAGAGAAACCACGAAGACGGGCACCGCGAGCTTCCTGCGCATGAGCAGAAGGACGGTAGCGAGGACACCTCCCCAGACCGCAAGGGCCCAGAAGGCCACCAGCCAGGCGGGGAATCCATAGAAGAACTCGAGTTGCTCCGGCGTGAACTGCCCCATGTAGGCTTCGTTCCGGGTCTGGGTCATGATGTAGTCCAGTGCCCCGACCAGATTCCACACGAGGGCCACGATCCCGACGATCCAGAGGTGGCGCGGGGTCCGGGCAGCTTGCGTCTCGGTCATTGTTTCCTCCTTCGTATCTGACAGGCTACTTACGGTTGCTGCGGCGCAAGACGAAGCTGCCCGTCGCCGCCGGTGACTTCCACTGGCATGCGCTGATCCGGATCGAGCACGACCGCGTCCGGTCGAAACGACACCGTGACAACGAACAGCTGCTTGCCTTCGGTGATCTCCAGTACTGCCAGCCGCATGCTACCATCTTCAGCACTGATCTTCACGGGGATGCTCAGCCGATAGGGATCCCCCTTCTGCACCTGCTCGACTTCAATACTGACGGCGAAGCCCTCGCCCGGTCCACCGGTTTCCGCGCTCCAATCGAAACGCAACACCGGGTGCCCGTCACGTTCGTACCACTGTTCGAAGAACCACATCAGTTCCTCGCCGGAAACCTTCTCGAAGGCAGCCGCGAATGTGTCCAGCCCCGTCACTGCCCCTTCGTTATCGGTGAAGTAAGCGCGCATTCCGGCCAGAAACGTCTCTTCGCCGAGGCGTTCCCGCAACATGTCCAGAATGAGCGCCCCCTTGACAAAGTAGAGCGCCGGCGTCACGGCCGGCTTGCTGATCGCGATGTCGGGTGCCTTTTCGATCAGTCGAAAATAGGAAGCGCGTGTGTGGGTCATATGACGTTGGAGGACTGTGTCATCCCCCTGCCGGACACCGCGGTGCGCCATGTAGAACGAATCGGTGTAACGAGAAATCCCCTCGGCCAGGAAGTTGGGTGTGGATACCTTGTAGGCGTTCCACTGGTGAGCCACTTCATCGGCCAGTACCACCATCGGCTTGTTCGTAATTCGAAGGTCCAGAGAATCGATATGTTCGGCGAACCAGACATCCTTCGACAACATCACCACCGATTGCGCCGCCAGTCCGATGTTGCCTTCGAGCAGCACCGTCTCGACCAGAGCGAGCTTGGAGAAAGGATAGTCACCGAAGACTCGCAGGTAGACGGCGAAGATATCCTTCAGAATCGCCATCTTCTGGCGGGCATACTCCTCGTCTTCCGGACGATGGTAGATTTCGATTCTGGTGCGTCCGTCGGCGGCAACCTCTTCGAGGGTGGCGTACGCGTGCACGGCAAACGGGTACGGGATGATCCCGGACCCGTGATCGCTCCGCCAGTGGCAGGTCGTCCAGCCAGGCTCGGGTTGCGAGGTTCCCACGAGTGAGCCGCTGCTGACCGCCACCAGGCCTTCAGGCACTGTGATGCGGATATCGGCGCCGTTGCCGGCATACCGAATGAACGGATAATAGGGAATGTGGCTGGAGAAACTCCCGGCCTGTGCGTCGATCTGCCCGAGAGAGAAGGGCTTGTTGTCTCCCGGATTCGTGGCCGTGCCGTAGAAATGATCGTCCACGTACCGTATGCGCAGCGCCATGGAAGTCGGAGAATCGGCCCGGGGAATCGGGACGACCAGCCGGTAGATATCGTACTGATCGCTGGCATCGCCCAGTGCCAGGTACACATACTCCTCGACCAGCTCGCCGTTGAGTTCGACGGAGCGGATGGTCCCGTTCAACATGTCGAAGAACAGAGATCCTGCGCTGTCGGTCCGCGGCGACACGGTGATCGTGCAGTCGCCCTCGAGGCGCTTCTCGTCGGGCCAGATCCGAAGACCGATGTCGTGATGCAGGATGTCCTGCGCGGTGACGATACCACCGGGAATCGTCATCGATATCGCCAGGACAATGATCGAAAGCCTGTTTGACAAAGGTCGCGCCCCGGTGCTTCGCGGAGAGGGTATCACAGACCGTCGTGTTCTTCCAATTGCTCCACGCTTTCTAGTAGAATCCGCTCCATGCTGACCCGTCGCGGCCGCAAAGCGCAGAGACCGTGCACCCCCCGCACCACCGGAACCCTGGGTACCTTCGCCGGCGTCTTCACGCCGAGCGTGCTCACGATCCTCGGCATCATCCTCTTCCTGCGTCTCGGTTACGTCGTCGGGGCCGCGGGGTTCGGGCGTGCGCTGATCATCATCGGGATCGCCAATCTCATCTCGATCCTGACGAGCTTCTCGCTGGCCACCATTTCAACCAACCTGAGGGTCAAGGGTGGTGGCGACTACTACCTGATCTCACGGACCCTCGGGGTCGAGTTCGGCGGGGCACTCGGCATCCTGCTCTTCGCGGCCCAGTCGATATCGATCGCCTTCTACGCGATCGGATTCGGGGAGGTCGTGGGTACCATCGCCGGGGGCGACGCGCCGGCCTGGCTGCCCCAGGGTGTCGCTGCCGTCGCGGTGGCTGCGCTCTTCGTGCTGGTCTGGTTTGGCGCAGATGTCGCGACCCGTTTCCAGTTCGTGGTCATGACCGTGCTCGTGTCGGCTCTCGTGGGCTTCTTCGCGGGAGGACTCCCCGACTTCCACGGCGACACGTTCCGGTCCAACTGGACCGCGTCGAGCGACCAGTCCTTCTGGATACTCTTCGCCATTTTCTTCCCTGCCGTCACGGGATTCACGCAGGGTGTCAGCATGTCGGGGGACCTGAAGAGCCCGGCGAAGAGCCTCCCACTCGGCACGTTCCTAGCCGTCGGCGTGTCGATGTTCGTCTACTTCGGTGTCGCCGCCGTCATCGCAGGAACCGTCGGCGGCTCCGAGCTCGTCGAGGACTACGGCATCATGCGACGGATCGCGATCGCGCCATGGCTCATCGACGCGGGTGTCATCGCGGCCACGTTATCATCGGCACTGGCCTCATTTCTCGGCGCGCCGCGAATCTTGCAGTCCCTGGCACGAGACCGCGTCTTCCCGTGGCTCAATCCGTTTGCCCGCGGCCACGGTACGGCGCAGAACCCGCGGCGGGGGGCCCTGGTCTCCCTGGGCATCGCGTTCATCACCGTCGCCGTCGGCAATCTCAACCTGATCGCGCCGGTGGTCTCGATGTTCTTCCTGATTTCCTACGGGCTCTTGAATTTCGCGACCTACTACGAGGCCCGCGCGAAAAGCCCGTCGTTCAGACCGACCTTCCGCTGGCACGATGCGCGCGTGAGCCTCGCCGGAGCCGTCGCGTGCGCGGCGGCCATCCTCGCGATCGATCCCCTGGCGGGCGCGGTCGCCGGGGGGGTCCTCTTCGGGATTCTCCAGTACGTGCGCCGAACGGTGGGCGCGTCGCGGTGGGCGGACAGCGGGCGATCGCTTCGACTGCAGCAGATCCGCGAGAGCCTCGCCGATCTCGCGGGCGATCCGGAACACCCGCGCGACTGGCGGCCGGTCATCCTGGCGCTCTCGGACGATCCTGCGCGACGCGTCGCACTGCTGCGTTTCGCGTCGTGGATCAACGGCGAGAGCGGTTTCGTGACCGCGGTGCGGATCGTCGACCCCGGTGGCGGGCCCGTGGGCGCAGCGAAGCTCCGCGCAGCGGAGGCGGAGATCAAAAAGGACCTCATCGCGCTTCGCTTGTCGGGATTCGCGCGCGCGCTGCCCGGGACGGATCTGGAGGTCGTGCTTCCGATTCTTCTCTCCTCTCACGGCATCGGAGAGCTGCGCGCCAACACGGTGCTCGTGAACCGGCTGGAAGTTGGTATCGGCGAGGATGACGGAGAACGGAGAAGTCGCTACGGTCGCAACCTGCGTGCCGCCCTTCGCGCCGGCTGCAACATTCTCGTTCTGGACGCGGAGTCTGCGGAGTTGGACACGCTCGACGCCACGCCGATCAACGAGCGTCGCGTCGACGTCTGG
>CAZPUV010000077.1:5550-10044 GCA_964589805.1 uncultured bacterium
GTACCGGGATGACGCATCCGGGCACCTGGCCCTCCTGCTCGCCTACCTGGCCACCCGGACCACCGACTGGAAGGACGCCGTCATTCGCGTGATCACGCCGCGGCGTCACGGAGTCAGCGAGGAGACGGCGGTGTCGGAGCTCAAGGCAAGTCTGAACGAGGCACGGATAGAGGCCGAGCCGCTGGTGGTCGACCGGATGGAGATCGATTCGATTCTCGAGACATCGCGGGACGCCTCGGTGGTGTTTCTACCATTCGAAATTCGCCGCGGTCGCACTGTGGGGCCCGGTGGAGTGCCCCTGACGGAATGCAGCGCCGGACTCCCCGTCGTCGCGTTCGTACTGGCCAGCCAGGACATCGACCTCGACGCCGAACCCGAGGAGGGTCCGCACGCCGAGATCGCCGAAGCGATGGATCGAACGGAGCGGGCGTCGCGGGTCGCCCGCGAAGCCGTGAAGAAGGCCGAAGAAGCCGAGAAGTCGGTCGAAGAGATCCGCACCCGGCTGGCGCACGTCTCCGCCGATCCGTCGGACTCCGGGGAGCGTGAGCGGCTCGAACGGGAAGTGGCCCAGGCGGTGGAGCACGCACGGCAAGCCCGCGCAGCCGCGGAACGAACCCTGGCCGAGGCGGAGCAGGCGCGACGCGACGCCGAGGGAGCCGGCTCGGAAGAGCAGACCGACCCTACCGGTAGTTGAAGATCACCGGGAAGAGCGCCGCCACGATCCATGCCCAGACGGCGTACGCCGGAAGGTAGGCCGTCTTCCAGCGCACGAGGCGCGTGAACGGGGTGCGTTTCGCCAGGAACCGTGTGTAGAGCACCGCCGACCCGCCGAGATTCACCAGCAGCAACAGATTCAAACCCAGCGCCGCCGTCTTGTTCGGGCTGAAGCCGAATTCGGACGTGCGCGCCACCATCGCCCACAGCGCGAGACCATCTACCAGCAGGGCGCACAGCACGAGCAGGAGCCGGAGCCGGTCGAATCTTCCGGGCGGGGCCTGCGAATCGCGCGCGGAGATGGCGTAGAGCAAGAGGCCCAGCACGAGCACCAGGAGCAGATCGAATCCGATCAACACTTCCCTTCCCACATCGATCGGATTCCCCGTCCAGACCATGGCGGCGATGAACACCAGCAACAACACCGTGAACAACGGCGTGAAGAGGAGTGTCAGAACCGGTGCCATGCTCTCGATGACGCTCTGCTTGGCCTCCACCAGCCACGCCGCGATGATCACCGCTCCCGCCACCCCGCACGGCACGATCCAGCCCGAGACCAGCGACTCGGCATTCAGTCCGATGGCCTCGAAGATGAAGAACGTGAAGGCAATCAGGACGCCGCCCCCGAGCGCGATGAGCGTGTAGTAGATGAACCATTCGCCGGAGAACCGGACGAAGTTCATGCGCTGTTCATGACTGCGCCAGCGGCCGCCTGTATAGGCGAATCCGACGGCCAGCCACAATGCGATGGGAAGGTGGATCGCGGCCAGCGTTTCAGTGTGGCCTTCCGGTTTGAACGGCATCAGGTTCGCGATCAGCCCCGCCGCAAGGAATGGAAGAACGAGCCATGACCAGTTCCTGCGCGACAGGTTGCGTTTCAAGGCGAAGTATCCGGCGAGGAAGGGCAGAACGAGGAGGCTGATATTGCGCGCGTAGAACGACGCGTCCGCGTCGGGCCCCGAGATGTACTTGCCGAAGAGTTCGGGGGTCTTCAGCGCAATACCCGCGGCGACTGCGAAACCGATCGCCGTCACCATGTCCCGGTTTGAGGCTGACGGTGAAGCGTCGGTGCCCCTCGGGACGACGAGCTGCTTCCACAGACGCTCGGAATACTCGTGCGCGAACTCGCGTGACAGCGAATCCAGGTCGCCCAGGCGCTTCACGGCAACAAGGAACGCCTCGTCGTCGTCCAGCCCGGCTTTGTTCAGCGCTTCTACCTGGCTGCGGAGATGATCCTCGAGTTCCTCGACATCCGGAGAATGGACTCCCTGCCGCCTGCGAAGATACTGCCGCCATTCGCCAATGCGTTTTTCCAGCAGCGCGTCCCTGGTCACCGTATTCCTCCGTGATCGAAGCCGTCAGGCTGGTTGTGCCGCCGTGTCGACGGCGATGCGCCAGATACCCCGCAGCGCGTGCTCGACGGTCTTCCACTGGCGGCGCTGCTGGGCAAGATGCTCGGCGCCGGCGGGCGTCAGGCGATAGTACTTGCGCCGTCTCCCCGTCTCCGACCGGCCCCAGACCGCCTTGACGAAACCGTTGCGCTCGAGGCGGTGAAGGAGCGGGTAGACCATGCCGTCGGTCCACTTCAATTCACCGCCGGACAGCTCGGCTACGCGCTTGATGATGGCGTAGCCATAGCTTTCCCCCTCGCTGAGGATGGCCAGCACCAGCGGGGTGGCGGAGGCGGCGACAAGATCCTTCTGGATATCCATGGCGGTTGCGGTCTATACCTGTCGCCACTATACATTGCAGTACTATGTATGTCAAGGCCCTCTTTTTCCGCGCCCGATCCCCTTCTCGAGGAACCTTGTCGTCGCCCGGATCGATCCCGTAGGATGTCGCTCCATGATTTCCGCCCGGAAGGTCATCATCATGCTGCTCACCCTGTTTGGCGTGTTGCTCGTGGCGCGAGGCGCCGGGCTGTACGCGACGTACGTCGTTGGAAACAGCCACGTCAACGGACTGGTGCCGCTGTTCGACTTCAATGAAGAACGGAGCGTCCCCACGTGGTTTTCCTGCTGGCTGATGATGATGAGTGCGGCGTTGCTGGGCGTGATTGCGACCGCACAGCGCTACGAGGGACTCCCTTACCTGTGGTGGACCGTACTCGCCCTCGTGTTCGTGTACCTCTCACTCGACGAAGCGCTTTCTTTCCACGAACGGCTGAACCGCCCGGTGCGCGACCTGCTCGGCACGTCCGGTGCTTTGTACTACGCGTGGGTGATTCCCTACGCTGCCTTCTCGCTGATCCTGCTGGCCTTTTCGCTTCGTCCCCTGCATGAGCTGCCGCCTGCGACGCGCCGGCGCCTCGTGCTGGCCGGGCTCCTGTTCGTGTTCGGCGCGCTGGGGATGGAAGTGGTGGGAAGCGCGCTCGTGACGGCGAACAAGATGCGAATCACGCTGCACTCGGATCTGGCGATGACGCTGGAGGAAATTCTGGAAATGAGCGGCGCCATCGTCCTGGTGTACGCGCTGCTCAAACACATCGCCGCCAGGTACCCGACCCTCGGCATCACGATCACCGACTAGGCTCGGCGTTCGGTCTCCGTGAACCCGTGCTCGACCATCCACTTGTTGCTGACGAACTTGGTGAGGTAGTTGCGGATCGAGTCGGGAAGAATGGTCAGCGCCCGCTTCGTCTTCGGGTAACGTTTGAGCGCTTCCAACATGCCCCACACCGCCGATCCGGAACTGCCGCCCACGAGCAGGCCTTCCTCGCGGATCAGGCGCCGCGCCATCGTGAAACTGTCGTGGTCGTTGCAGTACACCCACTCGTCGATGTGGTCGTATGACAGGACGTCGGGGATGAAATCGTAACCGATGCCTTCGACCTGGTAGGTCTTGACCTCGTCGCGGCCGCCGAGGATCGACCCCTCGGGGTCGACGCCGATGATCCTGATGTTCGGGTTCTTCTCCTTGAGGTACCTGGCCACGCCCGCGATGGTCCCGCCGGTCCCGGCGGTAAGCACGCACAGATCGAGCGTGTCGCCAAAATCCTCCCAGATCTCGGCACCCGTTCCGTGGTAGTGCGCATCGGGGTTGTCGGGATTCCCGTACTGGTCTGGAATGACCGAGTTCTTGATCTCTTCGTTGAGGCGCGCGGCCACTCCGATCAGGCTCTCCGGCGAGTCGTGCGGCGCCTCGGTGGGGGTCCGGATGATCTCGGCCCCCAGCGCCTCCATGACCACCTGCTTCTCCTGACTCATCTTCTCGGGCATCGTGATGATCATGCGGTAGCCCTTCACGGCAGCCGCCATCGACATGCCGATACCCGTGTTCCCGCTGGTGGCCTCGATGAGCGTCGTCCCCGGGCCGATCTTCCCCTTCCTCTCGAGTTCCTCGATCATGCGCACCGCGATGCGATCCTTCACCGAGCCGCCGGGATTGAGAAACTCGCACTTCGCGAATATCTCCGCGCCCGTCTCCCGCCCGATGCGGTTGAGCCGCACCACCGGCGTCTTCCCGACGACCTGGAGAATGTTGTCGTAGATCACGCTTCTCTCCTCTCACTACCCGCTGTTTGCGTCGTCCCCACGAGTACCCGCGTGGGTCCCTGACAACACAGACTAATCTCTCCGGCCCGGGTCGTGAAGGGGGAGAATTCTCCCTTATCGCCCACGTGCTCGTGACCCCGCTGATCAGTATCGTGGATGAATCAGGACGGGATATGAATGGGGGCGCCCGGTCCCACCGGCAGTCCGATCAGCATCCAGATTACGAGCATCGCAATCCAGACGGTCAGGAACACCACGGTATACGGCAGCATCGTGGCGATCACGG
>CAZPUV010000078.1:0-10037 GCA_964589805.1 uncultured bacterium
GTCGTCGTTGATGGAGGCGTCCTTGGCGATGTAGGTGTTGGTGGACGGCACGTAGGCTTCCGGCTGGTAGTAATCGTAGTAGCTGACGAAGTACTCGACCGCGTTGCGGGGGAAGAAGCCCTTGAATTCCCCGTACAGCTGCGCGGCCAGGGTCTTGTTGTGCGAGATGACGAGGGTCGGCAGGCCGGCTCTGGCGATGACGTTCGCGATCGTGAAGGTCTTGCCCGAGCCGGTCACGCCGAGGAGGACCTGGTCGCGGCGGCGCTCCCGCAGCCCAGCGAGCAGCGCGTCGATTGCCTGGGGTTGATCGCCGGTGGGTTCGTAGTGCGAGACGAGATCGAAGCGGGCGGACAACAGGCTCACCCGACCGTCCGGACCGCCTCGACCGGCGCGGCGGAGCCCGACTGAGCGTCGTGCGTGCGCCGCCGCTCGCGCACCAGGAGCACGACCAGTATCACCACGAGCGCAAAGAGCGCGGGGAGAATGAGTCTCCGCAGGATGCGGGGCGGTCCGAGCTTCTCCATGCGCGGCGCTTCCTCCAGGTCCCACGAAGGCCCGCCCGCTCCCGACGTCTCCGCGCGCTGGCCCACCATCGCCCAGAGCTTGCCACCGTCGAGCCCCAGGAACTCGGCATAGCTGCGCAGGAACCCCTTCAGATACGTCTCGCTCGGGAACGCGCCGAAGTCGTCCTGTTCGAGCGAGCGGATGGCATGAATGGAGATGCGGGTCTCGCGATTGACCTGCTCCACCGTGAGCTTCCGCTCCTCGCGCGCCGTGCGGAGCATCTCGCCCACCGTCCTGCCCTGCGTATCATCCATGCTGGACTCCATCCTCCCACGCGCACCGGCCGGCCGTCAATCAGTCGCCCGCCTGCAGAAGCCCGATCGATTCCCGCAACCTGGCCAGCTCGGTCTCGAGGCGGACCCGTTTCTCCCGCTCCCGCTCCACGACCTCCGGCTTCGCCTTCGACACGAAGGCCGGGTTGGACAGCTTCGCCGTCACGGCGGCCAGGTCTCCCTCGACCTTGCCCTTCTCGCGGCCCAGCCGCGTGCGTTCCGCGTCGAGGTCCACGACCTCCCGCAGCGGAACCACCACCTCCACGTCGCCGATCGGGGTGGCCGCGTCTCCCTTCTCCTTGGTCACGGCCGGACCGATGTCCAGCGACGCCGCTCCGGCCAGGCGGAGAATGCCGTCGGCCGCCTCGCGCACCAGTGCCGCGCGCTCATCCGGCGCCTGCACGCGCACCGCGACGCGCGCCCCGGGGCTCACGTGGTAGGCGGCCCGGATGTTCCGCACCGCGGTCACGACATCGCGCACCAGACCCATGCGCGCCTCGGCTTCGTCGTCGAGGGCGCGTTCCTCGCCCTGCGGGTACCGGTTCTCGAGCAGGAGCCCCTTCGACATGGGGAGCACGCTCCAGATCTCCTCGGTGATGTATGGCATGAGCGGGTGCGTCAGCTTGACCGACTCGCCGAGCACGTACAGAAGCACGGCCAGCACGGTGCGCCGGTCGCCTTCCTCGTACAGACGGACCTTGGCGAGTTCGAGGTACCAGTCACAGTAGTCATGCCAGAAGAAGTCGTAGATTCGCGCTGCGCCGTCGTTGAGGCGCCACTCTTCGTGGCAGCGGTTGACGTCGCGCGCGCAGCGTGACAGCGCGGAGAGGATCCAGCGGTCCTCCCACGCGAGTTCGGGCTGGAACGCCAGCCCGGTCCCGTGCGCATCGCGCCACGCCCGCGCGAAGTCGCCCTCCGCGTCGTCCGCCCCGCCGGCGAAGAGCGGCTGCGTTTCCTTCTCGACCACGCCCATCACCAGGCGCGACGCCTGCCAGATCTTGTTGGTGAAGTTCCGGCCGATCTCGAGCTTCTCCTCGTCGAAGAAGATGTCCTTGCCCGGCGGCGACAGCATCGAGAGCGTGAAGCGGAACGCGTCGGTTCCCCACTTGTCGATGATGTCCAGAGGGTCGGGCGAATTGCCCAGCGACTTGCTCATCTTGCGCCCCAGGCCGTCGCGCACGATGCCGGTCAGGAACACGTGGCGGAACGGTATCTCGCCCACGAATTCGAGCGAGGCCATGATCATGCGCGCCACCCAGAAGAAGATGATCTCCGACCCGGTGACGAGCACCGACGTCGGGTGATAACGCTCGAGGTCTCGTGCGCCTTCCTCCGGCCATCCCATCGGGGAGAACGTCCACAGCCATGACGAGAACCACGTGTCGAGGACATCCTCGTCCTGGCGGATGCGCACCCCCCCGCAGCCGCCGCACGCGGACGGGTCCTCGCGTGCCACCGTGACGTGGTCGCAATCGTCGCAGTACCAGACCGGGATGCGGTGCCCCCACCACAGCTGGCGCGACACGCACCAGTCGCGGATGTTCGTCATCCAGCTCATGTAGACGTTGCGCCAGCGCGGCGGATAGAACGTGATCTCGTCGTTTTCCACCGCGCGCACGGCGGGCTCGGCGAGCGGCTTCATGCGCACGAACCACTGGCGCGAAAGGAGCGGTTCGATCACGGAGTTGCACCGGTCGTGCGTCCCCACCGCGTGCCGGTGCGGCTCCACCTTGACGAGCAGACCCTCGCTCTCCAGGCGCGCCACCACCTTCCTGCGCGCCTCGAAGCGGTCCAGCCCTTCGAATTCGGCGCCGGCTTCGCGCGTCATCTTCCCCGCGCGGTCGATGACCACCACGGCCGGGAGGCCGTGCCTCTTGCCGATGGCGAAATCGTTGGGGTCGTGCGCCGGCGTCACCTTCACGAAGCCCGAGCCGAAGTCCTTGTCCACGGCTTCGTCGGCGACGACCGGCAGCTCGCGGCCGGCGATGGGAAGCGTCACGGTGGTACCGGCGAGCTTCTTCTTCCCCCGGTCATCGGGGCTGACCGCGACCGCGGTGTCGCCGAGCATGGTCTCCGGGCGCGTCGTCGCCACCACCACACCGCCCGTCGCGGATGGATAACGGATCCACCACAGCTTCGAGTCGCGCTCCTCGTACTGCACTTCCTCGTCGGAGATCGCCGTCTGGCACGACGGGCACCAGTTGACGATGTAGTCGCCGCGGTAGATCAGCCCCTTCTCGTGGAGCCGTACGAACGCCTCGCGTACCGCGCGCGAGCGCGGCTCGTCGAGCGTGAACGCCTCGCGCGTCCAGTCGAACGCGCAGCCGAGCTGCTTCATCTGTTCGACGATGCGCTGGTGGTGGTGCTCCTTCCATTTCCACGCGTGCGCGAGGAACTCGTCGCGCGGCATGTCGGTGCGCGCCCTGCCTTCCTTCGCGAGTGCCGCCTCCACCACCTTCTGGGTGGCGATTCCCGCGTGATCGGTTCCCGGGATCCACAGCGTGTTGAAGCCCGACATGCGCTTCCAGCGGATGAGATGGTCCTGGACCGTGTCGCCGAGGATGTGGCCGACGTGGAGCACGCCGGTGACGTTGGGCGGCGGCAGGATGATGACGAACGGCTCGCCGCGGGACTCGTCGTCGGGCGGGAACACGCCGCGCGCGTCCCATTCCCGGTTCCAGCGCGCGCGCGCCACCGCAGGGTCGAAGTGTTTGTCCATCATGGGGTTCGGGGTCCGTTTACTGAACCCCTTGAAGGACGGGAAGATAGCACCTTGCCCGCGCGCGGGTCAACCGCGGTGAACCCGGGTGCCTCACTCCGCGCAGACGACGGCCAGGCGCCCCCCGTCCGCGCTCGCGGCCAGGCGCGTCACCCCCGCAACGCCCCGGGGGCGCATGTCGGCCACCTCGCGCCACTCCGGGCCCGCGAACGGTCGTGCCGCGAAGATCGATGTTCCCGCGGTCGCCAGCAGCACGTCCCCCACCCACACCGCGTCCTGCCCGCCCACGCCGTCGATCAGCGGCACCGGGGCCGCGGCCCGCCACGGCAGCCGGACGAAGCGGTGCGCGTCGTCGGGGCCACGCAGCGTGAAAGCGACGTCACGCGTACCGGGCACACAGCGCACGAACCGCCCGATGTCGCGCGCGACCACCGTCTCGCGCCGGGACGGGACGTCGACGATGCGGAGCGTATGCGGATCGCCCACCACGAAGACGGCCAGCGTGGACGCGTCGATCCACTCGAAGTACCCGACGGAGTCCACGTCCGCCAGCACCGGCCGCGCGCCCGCACCGTCCATGTCGAAGCGCCACAGCCGCTGCGTGCTGTCCGCCTCCACGCGCACCGCGCAGAACCCCCCGCCCCCCGGCAGGAGGGTCGGCGAATACTCGCTCTCCGGTGTTCGCGTCACCGGTGACGAGGACGCGGCCGCGAAATCGTAGCGCCAGATATCCGTGCTCGACGCACTGTCGCCCGCCGCGAAGAGGAACGCCTTCCCGTCCGGCAGAAAGCAGGGCTGGTTGTCGTAGCCGGGCCGCCGCGTGACATTGACGGCGTCACCCAGCGACACCCCGTCGGCCGTGATCCGCAGTTCGGCGATCCAGATGTCCGTCCCCGGCAGCTGCGCCGGCGCCGTCGTCACCGCGACGGACTCCGCGACCAGCGCCCAGGCGACACACGAGATGAAGCGGACAACAGATTGATAATTATTGTGTTGCAATGCCCGTCCCTGCCTTTCTCGCCGGCTCCTCCGGGCGGCCGGTTCGCCGGCGCACCGCTGCGCCATTATATGAGGACGGCGTCGGAATCCAACCGGATTCACGTCCGCTCGGTTGACACGCGGCCGCGATTCGGGCCAGAATCGGTCCAGCCCCTCCCCTGTGACTCCCCTGCGAAAGGCGAAGGACATGAACGTATCTCGAAACATCGTCGCGGCCGCTCTCGCCGCGTCCGTCATCGCAGCCTCCGTGCCCGCCTCGGCGGTGCGCTTCCAGAACCGCCCGCTCCTCCTGCAGCGGACCGCCGTCTCCGGTTACATGGGAGGCGGACTGCCCGTCGGCGAGTTCTCGAGCTCACGGCTGGGAGACGGCAACCACGAATCGTGGCCGCTCGACTGGACGGTCGAGGTGGAGCACTTCTTCGGGCGCACGTGGTCGCTGGGGTTCAGCGCCGCCAACACGACCTACCAGGACAAGACCTTCTCCGATCTCGAGACCCATCTGAGCACCTACGCGGTGTTCGCGCGCGTCGTGGTGCCCACCGCATCGCCGGTGCGGCCCTATCTGCGCGCGGGGATGGGCGGCGTCGGGGTGCAGTTCCAGGACGACGAAAGCCGCGTCAAGGCCGAGTCGAGGTTCTCCCTCCAGGTGGGCGGCGGCCTCCTGTGGCTTCCCGACCGGTGGCTGGGATTGAACGCGCAGGTCCTCTACTACAACGGATCCACCGAGGACGCGTACATCGCGCCGGTCGAAGCGATCGTTGGATTCGACACCAAGTACTTCGTCTTCGCCGGCGGCGTGAGCATCTTCTTCCCCTGATCGGAGCTTTCAGGCGCCGGCTGCGGCGATCGCCACGATGCCGGCGAACATCGCCAGTTTGAGCCCGAGGCTCACGCGTCCGAACACGCGCTTCTCCGGACGCCTCACCACGGCGAGGGCGCCCGCCACGAGCACCGGGGCCACGACGAGTTCCATCACCGCGAGGTAACGCAGTCCGTACACGTCCGCGACACACGGCAGCGGAAGCAGCGCGGTCACGACCAGCATGGCGCCCCCGGCCAGCGCCGCGGACCGCTCGCGCCCGACGACCACCGCCAGGGTGCGCACGCCCGCGATGCGGTCGCCTTCCAGGTCCTCCCCGCCCTTGATCAACTCGCGGCACATCACGAACGCGAATGCGATCGCCATCGGGATCAGCGCCGCCTGCGGGCGACCGGCCGCCGTCGCGCCGGCGAGGAACGCGCTCGCCGAGACGAGAGCGACCGCGACGTTGCCCGCGATCCACATTCGCTTGAGAATCCGGGCGTACAGGAACAGCGCGGCCTGCCACGCGACCGCGAACAGGATGGCCGACGCCGGTGCGGCGAACACCGCGAAGAGCGTCGTTACGGTCGTGAGCACGCCGTACCACACCAGCGCCGCGCGCGGCGTCAGCCGCCCCGCGGGCAGCGGCCGCCGGGGCTTGTTCACGCGGTCGATCGCAAAATCGAAGTAGTCGTTGATGACGTTGCCCGCGCCCGTCGCCAGCGCGGCGACCAGCGAGACCCGCAGGACGAGCCCGGACCCGGCGCCACCGGCGACGAACCAGCCGGCGGCGACGGCGAGGCCCGCCGCGATCATGTTGTGGGGCCGTACGATCTGCAGAAGGGCGACGGCGCGGGACCGCATGCCGTCACATTACGGGATGTCCCAGCGGATCTCCAACCGGAATGCGTCGTCGCTCGCTTCGAGGCCTGCGACACGACCGCGGTTGTCGTCGAGTTCCCAGCGCGCCCCGAGCTCGAAGCCCACCGTCTCTTCCACGACGCCGGACGGAAACGCCGGTTCCGGGTCGTCGCTGCCGAGTCGGAACGCGCGGATCGGATTCGCCTCCCCGAGTCGCCGCCCGAAGACCGCGAGATTGAAGCGCACGTTCGCACGCGGGAACACGTCCCCGTCCACGCGCCATGTCTCCGCGTCGCCCCCCGCCGGCGCACCGAGCAGGACGTCGCCGCCCGCGGCCTCGCCCGCGCCGCTCACGTATGTCGACAGCGAATCGTCGTGCGCATACGTATACGTGTCCGCGCGCCGGTAGTGGCCGCGCAGTGCTAGACCCAGCGGCCGTGCGGGCACGAACCGGAATCCAGCCTCCCAGGCGAGTTTGTCGGGATAGCGGCCGTCGCGCTCGAACTGGAAGTCGTCGATCAGAAGACCCGCGAACAGGGTCACCCGGTCGAAGCTGGTCTTGGCGTCGAGCGCCCACAGGATGTTGTCGCTGTTGGTGCGCTCGTTGAACTGGTTGGCGTAGAACGACGACGCGGGGAGCGCGTAGAGCATGTCGGGCCCGCGCCCGCCGTAGATCACCGTCTCGCTCGAGCCGATCACGGTGCGCCCGAACGTCCCCTCCAGCCGGTGCCCCACCAGGTAGCGCTCCGGGCTCGTGAACAGCTGCCCGAAGAAAGCATCGTAGCGAAACGCCTTGAAGCGCACCCGCGCGCCGATCTGGTCGATGCCGTGCCGCTCGCCGGGCACGATGAGTCCGCCGTCCTCCGAGGGCCCCCAGTCCACGTGGTCGCGACCGACCAGCAGATGAACCGGATCGAGGTCGAACACGACGTACGATCGGTCGAAGAGAGACGTCAGCCCCTTGAAGCTCTTCTCCCGCCGGGAGGGCTTCTGATTGCGCGCACGGTCGCCGTGCTCGGGTCCGAAGAGCAGCTTGTAGCGGACTTCGTACGTGGCGCGCCCGCCCATGTGCGCGCGAAACTCGGGGCTCGAAGCGACGAACGCCTCGGCTTCATCGCCGAAGGGCGTCCGGCGGACGAAGGCCGTGACATCCGCGTCCATTTCGACGGCGAGACCGGCGTCCTCCGCCCGCCACGCGCGGTCGTACCGCCGCTCCGGCGGCGCGCCGGCGTACTCGCGTTCGAGCCGGTCCAGTTCGTAGAGGTCGCGCGCGGACAGCGCGGCTCCCTGCGCCTGTGAACGTATCGTCTCGACGATGTTCGTGAACTCGCGTCGCGTGAGCGGCCGTGTCTCCGGGAGCGTGCAGTACCCGAGCGTCTCGAAGCGTTCGATCGCGGGATAACTCCAGTTGTCGAGGGGGATGCGCTCGTTGCCCGCCGCGGATGCCTCGTTCGCGCCTGCCAGGACAACGGCCGCGACCGCCAACAGGACCCGGATCGCGGGGCGCACCGGGCGTTCCTACGCGGCGTGGGTCCGCGCGCTGTGGAGTTTCGTGTCCGCCACCCGGTAGCTCGCCCGCGCCTCTTCATGCATGTCTGCGCGGTCGTAGACCATGCCCAGAGCGTAGAACGCACGGTGGTCGTCGGGTGTCAGCTCGGTGACGCGCTTCAGCGGCGGTATTGCCCTCGCGGGCTGGTTCAGATGGTTGTAGCAGAGGCCGATGTGATAGAGGATTCCCGGATGATCCGCGTTGGACTTGAGCGCCAGCTGCAGCAGCTTGACCGCCTTCGTGTAGAGTCCCTTGCGGTAGAAGATCATGCCAACGAAGAACTGCGCGTCCGTGTGCGCGGCATCGAGCTTGAGTGTCCGGCGGAATGAGTCGAGTGCGCCGTCCATGTCACCCTGCTCGTAGAGTGCGATACCCAGGTTGTAGTTGGCTTCGACACTGTCCGGCGCCAGCCGCAGCGCGTGACGGAATTCGCGCACGGCTTCGTCGTGGCTTCCGTGCTCGCCGTAGAGCGCTCCCAGATTGAAGTGAGCCTCCGCGCTCATCGGGTTGAACTGCAGCGCGCGTCGGAACAGACGGATGGCCTGGTCGTTCTCACCACGCAGATCCATGAGATAGCCGAGATTCGTGTACGCGCGCGCGTGCCCGCGGTCGAGATCGATGGCACGGCGGTAGCTCTCTTCCGCTTCTCTGCGCCGCTCCGCGCGCGCGAGTGTCACGCCCATGCGGTAGTGACACTCGGCGTTCTCCGGTTCGAGCTCGATGGCACGCCGATGCGCGCCCAGCGCGTCGTCGAGACGGCCAAGCCTGTCGTAGATACGACCCAGCGAGTAGAGTGCGGCCGCGCTCGTCGGGTCGTCCGCGGCGAGCATCTCGAAGTTCTCGCACGCAGATTTCAACTCGCCCGCGTCGACGAGGAAATGCCCGAGCATCTGGCGCAGATCGGCGGGCATATGAACCGCGGCCAGTTTCTTCGCCGACGCGACGGCGTCCGCGCGGCGCCCCTCGTTCCAGGCGGTCTGCACCATTTCGAAACGCTCGCGAGTGTCCGCCCCACCGGTGTCCCGGCGCCGCGCCACCCGCGAAATAAGCGATACCCGGGCCTTCTTCCCTCTTCCAACCGTCAGCAAGTGACCCTCCTCGACGGACACGGACAGGGCGAAACTCACGCAATATCAACAGGATTCGTGACTGCGGGTCACCGTAGTATAGCTAGAAAAAACCTGTCAAGAAGTTTCCCCGGTCATGCAACTGTCGAACGGGTAGCCGGTTTGCCTCGTTATCCACAGGCCGGACCGAGCGACGGTGAGGGAGCTTCTCGCCGGGGTAGGCAGGCCGGCAGAGGTGGGAGCGTTGGCGGTTGCCGCGGCTGCGGCCGGGCCTTCAGGCCTTGTCGTCGTCGAGTTCGACCTCGAGCACGATCTGGAACGAGGTCGATCGTTGGAGCTGCGCGCGCGTGATGCGCACGGGCACCCGGATCTGCTCGACCACCGGGAGGTTCCCGGCCGTGAACGGGGACAGCTTCGGCGCGGACCGGCCGGGTGCTGCGGCTTTCGGCGGCTTTGCCTGGCGCATCGGGTCGGTGACGAATTCGTCGGGTCCGGCGTCGCGCGCGTCGTTCGACGCCGCGGACGCCTCGTCCAGGGACGGGAGCCGCCCGAGATCGGTGTCGAACGGGGAGTCCGGCGCCTGCTCGATGAGGGTGTCGTCGTTCCGAGGCGCCCGCGCATTCGTTTCCGGACGGGTCCGTGCGGTCGGATTCTTCGCGAGAGCCGGCGGCGTCGCGGGACGCGGAGCCGGCGGCGTCGCGGGACGCGGGGGCGACTGCGTCACGGGCGCGGCGGCACGAGCCGGTCCGCGCGCGGGCGCTTCGGGCGATTCGCGCAGCGCGAAGTCGACGACCTCGTCCACTTCCTCTTCGGGCTCGCCGCCGCGGCCCCGGGGCGTCCCCGCCGGCGACGCAGCCGGCTGCTTCGCCGACCCGGCCCCCACCGCGGCCATCTCCTGGACCGGGGCCGGCTTCGCCGCCGCCGGCGCCTCCTTCGCGGTCGCAACCGTCACTTCGACGTGACGCGCTTGCGCATCCTCCGTCGCCGGCCCGCGCCCCTCCGCCTCGTGCCGGTTCTGCAGCACGCGGTACACCATCGTGGAGATTCCGTGCAGGGTCTCGTAGACGCCGGTCCCCCGGTTGGCGATGGCCTCAAAGGTCGGCACGCGCAGCGGGTTCAGACGGGCGTCGAGGTCCCGCGGCGACATCGCGTCCGGAAGGTCGCGCTTGTTGTACTGGATTACCCACGGAATCTCGTCCAGGGA
>CAZPUV010000079.1:0-10012 GCA_964589805.1 uncultured bacterium
GTCACACGGATCTTCGCCGTCACCGCGCCCACCGGAACCGACGAACCGTTGATGACGGACAACGTCGCGTCGCCGGTATTCACGACGAACACCGTACCGGAACCGCTCGGGTCGATCGCAACATCGCTGGGATCTCTGCCCACCGCGATCGTATCGATGACGGTGGCCGTCACGGTGAACGACGGCGCGGCTGCGTCCGGATCCGTGGACGACACTCCGGCTATGACCTCGATGGCGAACACGAGAACTTCGTCGCCGATCTCCGGGATGAGGTAGAGCAGCGTCCCGTCGCCCGAAACGCCCACACTCTTCCCGCCCGTGCCCGTGCCGATGTTGGCGATGACCTGATTCTCGGACGGGCTTCCATTCTGAATGTCGACGACCAGCACATTGCCGCCATCGGTGAGAATGAACAGGAACGTCCCGTCGGGAGAGACCGCGACACTCTTTGCACCCGAGCCGGTGCCGATGTTGGCAATCACTGCATTGGACGCGTCGATCACGAGGAACCCGGTATTCGTCCCCACGTAGATGACGCCGTCGCCCGAAACGCCCACACTCTTAGCACCCGTACCGGAGCCGATGTTGGCGATGACCTGATTGTAGGTCGCGCTCGACTCATCCGCGTCCACGATGCTCAGGTTCGAAGACCCGGCGTTCGCAACCGCCAGACGGCTTCCATCCGGAACAACCGCGAGGTCCGCGGGGTTGGTGCCGACGGTGATCGTCTGCACGACCTTGTTGAAATTCGGCGATGCGGGATCGATGCTGATGACCGACACCGTTCCCGAATTGAAGTTCGCAACGTAGGCGAGCGACCCGTCGGGATGGATCACGATCGCCACCGGCTGGTCGCCCACCGGAATCGAGGCGTAGGTCGACAGCCCGTTGACGTCGACTGGAATCACCACGTCGCCGTCCGTTCCGACCGCGTAGACGAGGGCACCGTCCGGCGACACGGCGCAGCTCTTCGCACCCGTGCCGGTGCCGATGTTCGCGATCACCTCGTCGATGGGAGACGTGTTCGGTCTCAGTACCGTGAAGGCGAGCGCGTTCGAAGTCTCGGTTCCGACCACGACCCGAACGGTTCCCGGCACCGCGCCGACCGGTACCCTGACCTTCAGGGAGCCGGCCCCGCCGGACGCAGGTGTGGCTTCGACGTCGTTGAAGAGCACCTTGTTGCTCGACGGCGTGGAGTTGAAACCCGTTCCGGAGATCACAATGTCGACCCCCGCGAGAGCGCTGGGGGGCGACACCGACGTGATCTTCAGCGGCTGCGTCTCGAGCGTCGTGAAACCCGACGTGCCCGGATTGGTCAGCGGACTGCCGCCGACCGCCTGGATGCCTGCTGTCAGGACGACTTCGTACGCGGTCCCGAGCGTCAACGCCGCCGACGGAGTCAGGGAAACCCGCCGGTTCGCATCCGTGAATCCGTACGTGGCCGCGATCTTCGCCGTGGTCGAGGTGTTGCGCAGGTACAGCGTACCCGCGCCGATGGTCGCGGGGTCGACCGCCCGGCTGAACGTGGCCAGGAGGGCAGTGGTCGGGCTGACCCCGGTGGCACCATTCAACGGAAGCACTTCAGCGAACGAGAGCGGCAGCGTGCTCGGGTCCGGGCTGGCCGTGGCCGCGAAACTGAACGGTTGTCCGCCCAGGCCGGTGGCCGAGACCTGGACCGCGTTGGGACCCAGGTCGCCGAGCTTCCACCGGGTTTCGGCGAACCCGTTCGCGTCGGTCGCCACGATCGTCTTCGGCTTGAGGCCGTCGCCGGTGAGCAAGGCGCCGTTGTTCTGGGCTTCGAACGTCACCGGGATGCCGTCGAGTCGCCTGCCCGCGAGCGACGTCGTCACCTGCACGCGGATGGGCGCGGGCAGCACCTCGCCGGCGACACCGTTCTGGTTGTTTCCGGATGCGATGGCGATGTTCTCGGCGGCGAGGAAGTCGTACATCTTCACCACGTCCGCGGCCGCATTGGCCGAGTAGACGCGGCGGCCGTCGGGCGTGAACGCGAACTCGATGCTCGCCTCGGTCGTGAGCGCCCAGGCAAAGGGCTCCGACGGGCACGTGGGGAAGAACTGGATGAACCCGGTGTTGTTCTGCGTCCGGATGCCGAAGTTCCCCTGCGGCGCGATCCGGAACTGGTTCGTGCCGGAGAGCGCGCTCGCATCACCCGTGAACACCAGGCACGACGTGTCGAAGTAGCAACTGTCCGGCTTCTCGCTGTTGATCCGGAACACCCTCATGTCGAAGTTCGGATTGGGATTCCCCCCGTACACGTACACGTACTTGCCGTCGCGCGAGACGTCGATCGAGGTCAGACCCGATGTCAGAGGGATGATACTTCCGTTCAAGTAATTGACGCTCGTCGGGTCCGTGTTGAGAACGATCAGCGCCGGAGGCGCCGCCTCGTTGATCATGAACGCCGCGCGCCCCGTGGGGTGAAACGCGACCGCCGATCCCAGCGCGAACGGGAAGTCCTGCTGGATGGCCACGGGCTGGACGCCGTCGGAGAGACCCGTTGCATCCACCACCGTGTACTGAGTAGACGGCTGCAGCAGGAGCGCGAGGCGGTTATCGGGGCTCGTCGCGACGAGGTGTGAACCGCCGAGGAACGTCCCCTGATCGATGTCGGGCGCACGCGTGCCGAATCGCGGATCATTGGGATCGCAATAGAACAGACGCGGCGTCCCGGAACCCCCCGTCCAGATCGATACCTTTCCATCCGCCGTGATCGCCACGTCGTCCGGGACCATCCCCAGAGTCATGTGCCCGACCATCTGGTTGAACTGCGGGCTGCCGGGGCGGATGTCGAAGACGAAGCAGAAGTCGCCGCCGCCGCAGGCGACGTACAGGTAGCTCCCATCGGGCGAGAACGCCAACAGCGGCATGAGGTAGTCACAGAACAACGGCCCCGTTCCCGACGGGAATTCGAGCACCGCGGCCTCGCGCAGCGCGTCGGGGCTCGCGGGCTGGATCACCTCGAACGAGATCGCGTTGGACACTTCCGTCGGGTTGCCGGCGTAGTTCAGCCGCGCCGTGACGGGGCCGCTCGTGACACCGGGCGGAACCGTTACGATGATCTCGCCCGAAAACGCCCGTTCCGGTGTCGCGCTGACGCCGTTGAAATCGACGGTGGTGCTCGTCGCGCCCTCGGAGTACAGGCCCTCCCCGGTCAGGACGACCTTCGTCCCCGGCTGGCCGGCCTGCGGAACCATGCTGCGAACCACCGGGCCCTGTCCTATGGTCGTCACGGCCATGCGCGGAGCGAAACCCGGGCTCTCGCCATGCAGCACCGTGAACGCGTAGACGCCATCCGCGGAGATGACGAGGTCGACCGGGTTCATCTGCATCGGCGTCGTTGCGATGACGCTACGGAACGTCGTGTGCGTCTCGTCGAGGTCGACGATCTTCAGATTGTCGACGGTGCGGTCCACGGCGTACAGATACAGTCCCGCCGGCGTCGTATCGAGACCGCGCAGGGAACCGCCTGTGCTGATGGACTGCACGAAGAACGGCGTTCCACCGGCGATGCTCACCACCGAGATGTTGCCGTTTCCGTGGGCGACGTACGCACGTTTACCCTGCGGGTCGATGGCAATGGCGCGCGGATCGAGCTCCGTGGAAACGCTGTGCACCAGCGAGTCGGGGCCGAGGTCGTAGAAGAACACCCCTCCGGATGCGCCCAGCGCCAGCAGTTTCGTTCCGTCGGGCGTGATCGCCATCGCGCCCGGCAACGACACGCCTTCGGGTGAGTGGAGAACGCCGACCTGCTGCTGGTAGCTCGGGCTGCCCAGGCGGATGTCCCATACCTGGATCTCAGCCGCACCGGTGGACACATAGGCCCGGTAACCGAACGGATCGACTTCGATGCCCCGCGGCTCCGCGTTCAGCGCACGGGTGGCGATGATCGTGTTGAACAGGAGTCCCGCGGTCGGGTCGGAGACGATCTCGATCATCGTGCTCGCCTGCCGGCTCACCGCGTAGACGCGGCGCCCATCGGGGGTCGCGGCGATGTCGTTGAGCTCGGACGGGTGCGCGATCAGCTGGCGGGTCAGATAACCGCCCAGGCCCGCGTCCACGACAACGGCTTCCACACCATTCCGGGCCGCGATATACGCGTAGCCACCATCGGGACCGAGTGCGATCGCATTCGGCGTGCCGGAGAGATTCACGCTTCCGCTCTCGTATCCGCGCGCGATCTCCGCGCTCGAAAGCACGGTGAACACGAGCGCGTTGCTGGTCTCGAAGTCGGGATTGGTGACGACGACGTTGCCCGTGGTCACGCCCTGCGGGACCAGCACGACGAGGCGCCCCGGGCTCGCCGTCTGCACGGTCGCCGGCGTGCCATTGAAGTCCACCGCGGGCGCTGGCGAGGTCGAGAATCCGCGCCCGTTGATCACGATGGTCGTCCCGGGAACCCCCTTGCTGGGCGCGAGGCTGGAGACGCTGAGCGGCGGCTCGGCCTCGGTCGTGAAGGTCGCGGTGAAGTCGGCCGCGAGCGCGTTCCCGGCGCGGTCCTTGAGGTCCGTGTCGATGCGGAGCGTGTACTGGGTCGAGAACGCGAGCGGTGCGGCGGGGCTGAACACGATGACCGAGTCGTCGCGCACGATCGAGATATTCCCACCCACGCCCGACATGGCGTCGCGGAACGAGAATGCGGCCGCGATGGTGCCGACATCGATCCGCTCGGAGAAGCGCACCAGGAACGCGCCGTCGATGGCCACGTCGGCGCCGCCGGAAACCGGGGTTACGCTGACCACCGTGGGCGGCGTGCCGTCGATGTTGGTGACGATCGCGATGTCCGTCGTGGACCCCGCGCTCACCGCAACGGCGGTCCTGTCGGCGCCGTTGTCGGAATTCGACTCGGCGGCGTCGTAGTACTCCGGAAGGAAGTTCATGTCCACGATGGACGCGACGAGCGCGTTGATGTTGCCCGCTCCGATGTATCCGATCGCCGACGTGCCGTCGAGCGGGTAGATCGACACGTAGTAGTCGCCGTCAGCGAGACCCGCGAAGTCGAACGAACCGTCCGGGAGCGTGATCTCGCACGCCGCGGTGTCCCCGGGACCCGTGGCGTGGATCGCGAACACGAGGGCGCCCGGCACCGGGGCGCTCGTCTGCCCGTTGGTCACCACACCCTTCAGACGGCTCGCGCCGGCGAGGGAGGCGGGTGTGGCGTACCCCTTGTAGTAGACGTGCCGGTCGTCGGTCGCGAGCGAACGCGCGGCGAGCCCGCCGGGCAGGACGTAGAACATCGTCGACGACTTGATCGCCGTGTGCGAGATGCCGAACAGGTGGCCGGCTTCGTGCGCCGCCACGCTCTGGATGTCCGTTCCCGGTCCCGGGCCACCCACCTTGAACGTCTTGGTCGGGCTGAAGATCATGTCGGCGTCGAAGATCTCGCCCTTGCGGTACACGCGACCCGCGATGAGCGTGTCGCTTTCGAAGCTGGTGGAGAGCCCTACGGCGAGTGTCGACAACCCGAACGGATACGTCTGGTCGACGAAGGTCACGAGGTTGACATGGTCCAGACCGTTGGCGACGGCGGTGGGCGTGGTGCCTCCGTACGTCGCGGTGAGCCCGGTCCCCGAAATCGACGTCCAGGAGTCGAACGCCGCGATGATCGCGTTGTTGTCCGCAGTTCCCGCCACCCCGGGCGCACCCGACGCGTTGATCACGTACGTGATCGCGGAGTGATCCGAACCCCAGTATTCGATGTGTCGCGCACCGATGGCATCGTCGATGCAACCGTCTCCGTCGCGGTCGAACCCGGAGGCGTCCTCGGCGGGGCACACGTCGACGGAGTCAGGAACACCGTCTCCATCGGCGTCGTCCGGAATGAGGCCCTGGACATTCAGGGCGCTGGCGAGGATGAGGAGCATCAACGCGATCAGAATTCGGCTTGGACCAGTCACGCGGTCACCTTTCGTTGTGTGTTATTCCTTCGGCAGAACCTGATTGAGGAACTGCTCGATCGTGAGGCGTTCCGTCGTCGGGGCGGCGTTCGTCACCGGCGCGCCGGTGCCATCCGTGTCGGGCGGCAGCGCCTGCACCACGAAAGCCCTGCCCGTGCGAGCATCGCGCTCGATCATGAACTTGCCCTGGGAAAAGCCGGCCACCTGGAAGGCGCCCGGCACCGAGGGCTCCAGGAACACGAGCACCTCTTCTCCCCGGGACCACGACAGCGCGCCGTGCGCGGTCATGCGCACGTTTCCGACCACGCCGCCCGGCTGCACGATACGAATCGTGTTTCCGCCGCGGCCCTTGTAGGTGGACGCCACGGCCAGCGTGGCCTCGGTGAAGATCCGCGAGCGATCGTCGTTCCAGTAGGAGCGCACCGCCGTGACCTTCCCTTCCACGATGAGCGCGGATTCGCCAGCCAGCTCTTTCGGCGTGCGCTGGATGACCTGTGTCGCGACCACCGTGGTCGCGGCGAGCGTCAGCAATGCGCAAGCCGCAATCAGCACCGTTGTTCTTTTCATACGATTCTCTCCTGGGATGATCCCCTGACTGCCTTCCTGTTCATTCGACTTCACCACGGCGACCGTTCCGTGCCAGTCACGGTGAACGGAGACCAGTAGAACGGGTGCGAGAACTTTCCGCCCTCGATCAGCGCCAGACGCGCCTCGTTCAGCGAACGGCTCGCCGATCTCTTCTTTCCGAACATCTGCTCGTAGAACGCTTTCATCAATTCCGCGGTGGACTCGTCCGAGACGGCCCACAGGCTCGCCACCACCGTTTCCGCACCGGCGGCGAGGAACGCCCGGCTCAACCCCACCACTCCCTCGCCCCGCGACACCTTGCCGCGCGCCGATTCGCACGCGGACATGACGACCACACCGCTCCGGATCGGCGTGCCAAGGATCTCGAGCGTGTGCAGATAGCCGTCCTCGCCGGCGCCCGCCGCGAGCGCAACGCTCGAGCGGCTGGGATCGGACGGATCCACGAGGCCGTGTGTCGCGAGGTGAACCACCCGCGGTGCACCGTTGCGAAGCTCCCGCTTGAGTGTCGCCTCGGACGCGTCGGCACCGGTGACGATGCGCTTCTTCTCGTCCTTGAGGCGCACCCCGATGGCCGCCACCTCCGCGTCCGCGAACGGCAGCGGCGCCAGCGGTGTGTTCCCCCGCGGTGCGAGCGTGCTGAAATCGGGATTCCCGACGGCCAGGAGTTCGAGCGCGTACTTGCGGTCACCGCCGCGTCCCTTGAGCGAGGCGTAGACCGTGGCCGACGGGGCGTAGAGCGTGGCCACCTTGCGCGCGAGGAAGGGCTGGTCGCGCCAGGCTGCGCCGGCGACGGGCTCCGCGGTGAGCAGTGCCTCGAATGGAAGCTCGAAGAGAATGCCGGCGGGGACGATGATCGCCGTGGACGCCTTCTCGATGTGGCTCTGCGCGGGCCCGAGGAGCGTGGTGTAGAGCTTCCGGGCCGACGCCAGCAGCGCCGACTCGCCGCCGTCGACGCGCGCGAGCGCATCGCGCATGCGGCGCACTTCCGCTTCGATCACGGGTCGCGCGGGCAGTTCCACGAGACGCCTGGAATCCCGTCCGACCACCCAGAGGAACGACGCCGAATCGCCCAGCGCGTATTCGAGGAACACCGCCTGCTTCGGCAGTTCCCGCGCGAGCGCGTCGAGATCGACGATCGTGGCGGCCTTCCCGAGCGTGCCCATCTCCGACCGTACGCGCGCGTCGCGCAGGTCCACGTATTGTCTCTCGAGCACCGCGCGCCGGTCCGCGTAATCCGCCTGCTTCGTGTCCAGCGAGTACAGCGCATCGAGGATCCCCGCTTCTTCAGCGGAGGTGCGCTCGCCGGCGCGCGCCCTCAGGAGATCGAGAAGCCCGCGCGCCTTGGCGCGCTCGTTGGTGTGGAACGCGCGCGCCGACCAGGTCGCATCGCCGGTTGTCGCGGCGGTCTGTGCGTAGAACCGCGTGACTTCTTCGTAGTAGAAGCCTCGCTTCCCGGAGTGGTATCCCGTCTGGATCTCGGCGCCGCCGATGTCGGCACCGCCGGCTTCGACCTCGGCGAGGGCTTTCTCGTAGTAGAAGGCCGCACTGTCCGCGTTCTCCTTCTCGAACGAATGGCCCATTGCGAGCAGGCACGCCCACACGACTTCCGAATGGCCCGCGGCCCGGGCACCCGGCAAGGTTTCGCGAATCCTCTGGCGCGCTTCCGCGTTCCGGCCCATCACCGCGTAGACACTGGCGATACCCACGTGGTCGACGAGCACGTGCTGCTCCGCCTTGTCGTACTCATCCTGGGCGAGCGCTTCCTGCCACGCCTCCAGCGCGGCGTCGAAGGCCCCGGTCTGCGCGAGGATCGAGCCGCGCAGCGCCATCGCCTCGCGGTAATGGCGCCCGTTCGCCGCCTGCTCGGCCAGCTGCTTCGCCTGGTCGGCGGCCTTGAGGGCACGGTCGAAGGCGTGCAGCTCGCGGTAGAGGTGGCTGATGTTGAGCTGGGCCAGAATCGCGTACTCGGGGTTGTCGAGCGATTGCGCGAGTTCCGAACACCGCAGCAGGTCAACGCGCGCGTCGTCGAATTCCCCCATGTTCATGAACGTGAGGCCGCGCGTGAGGTATGCGAGCGTCTGCTCCGACGGGCTGGGGTTCGCCTCGAGGAGTGCCAGGGCCCTGCCCACTTCGTCGAGGGCTTCGTTGAAGCGCCCCTGGTCGCGGTAGTTGTTGGCGAGATTCCGCCGGCAGAGGGCTTCGAGCGGGCCGAGCCCGTTGGCCGACGCCAGTTCAATGCCGCGGATGTACGCCTGGTTGGCGTCGCTCGAACGGTTCATCTCGGCGTTGAGCAGGGCGATGCCCGTGAGCAGTTCCACCATCTGCTGCGGATTACCAAGCGCCTCGAGCATCGGGAGCGCCTCTTCGTAGTACGCGCGCGCCTGCACGTAGCGCCCGGTCGTGTTGTACACGTGTCCGAGATACGTGAGCGACGTTCCCACGCCGGGAAGGTCACCGGTCTCCCGCCGGATGTCGATGGCCTGCCGGTAATAGTCGATCGCTTTTTCGGAATCGCCCACGTTCTGGTTTACGCTGCCGAGGCCGTTGAGCGTGCGGCCCTGGAGGATGCGGTCGTCCACGGCGCGGCGCTCGGCCAGGGCTTTCTCATAGTCGGCCGCGATCGCCGTCCAGTCGCCGGTGGACCAGCGCGTGAGCCCCGAGGTTCCCCAGTTGACGGCGACCGCGTGACGGTCGCCGATCTTCTCGTAGAGGGCGCGGGCCTGCGCGAGCAGCGAGACCGCCCTGTCGATCTCACCGGCCTTGCGTGCGTCGACCGCCTGCGCTTCGAGATCCATCGCGCGCTCGCGCGTCCTGCGCTGAGCCGGCGTCCACGCATCGTACGCGTCGACGAGCAGACGCGCGGCGTTCGATCCGCCGTTGGCTTCGTGGATCGATGCCACGCGGCGCGCGAAGTCCACGTTTTCCTTCGCCGCTGCCGGGTTGTCCGCGGTGACCTGGAATGCGATGTCGAGGAGACTCGCTACGGCGGCGCCGACGAGGGAGTGGTTATCGCGGACGAACGTGGCGAGCGCGTCGTCGCCCGATCGCGAAACCGAGTCGGCGGCCACGATGAAGCCGGTTACCGGGTCCGCGGACGGAGCGAGAGTCGCCGCGGCGACAGGCGCGACGGCGCCCATGGCAAACAGCAGGGCCAGCAGGCCAGTCCGGACAGTGGGCCGCACGAAGGTGCTTCCTTTCGCCACGCCGTTTCCGCACGGCACGGAAATGGGCCACGGAACGTGGCGGTTGGGGGCATCCGTCTGTACTACTGATGGGATGCGACGAAGTTGGCGTCGCCAGGCGGCGAACCGCCCCGCGACGCCGGACGTCCTATGGATTGAGCCGAAGAGTGATTATACAACATCTTGCCTGCGGTTTGAAGGACGATCATCCCGCAAGGCATTGACACAGGCGAAGATCGATGAAAAACGGAGTCTTTTTTCCGGTTCAGGGAACCAGGAGGTGTCCCTCGGAGATCACCACCGACTGGCCTCCCACGCGAACGGCGG
>CAZPUV010000080.1:0-9523 GCA_964589805.1 uncultured bacterium
GCAAGAAGGAACTCGGTTTCTGACCCGCCTGCAGACACGGTCGGTAAGGGAAAGGGGCCCGGGTCGTCGACCGGGGCCCCTTTTGGCGTCCTGGCTGAACCACCCGCCGGGCGCTGCCGTCAACTCTGCTTCGGCCTGTCCCGCACGAGGTCAGCGCGTTTCAGGCGCAGCTGATCGAAACTCTCTCCCGAAATGACGTAGTACCACGCCGCGAAGCGTGCGTTCAGTTCATCGGCCCGCTTCTGCCCCGCGTCCACGCGGCTCTTCCAGCGGTCGTGCGCCGCCTGGATGTCCTTCTGGCGCCTCTCCTCGAGTGTGAGCGCACTGTCCGGCTTGGACTGGAAGGAACGGCTCGTGGGCGCCGCGGGTTCGGGGAACAACGCCGGGTCGAACGACGCGGAGATCATCAGATAGCGGTTCTCGCCCGCCGGCGCCTCACCCGCCTGCGCGTCCTTCGACCCGGTGCCGGGAGCCACCTCGCCGAATCGCAGCGTGTAGGTGACGCCGTCGGACGTGCGAGCGAGCAGTTCCCCTTCGTTCGACACGAGCCGCCCGTCGCGCGCGAAGTAGAATCCCCGCTCCTGCAGGGAGAGCATGTCGGACTGCGTGATGGACATGCCACCCGCCCGGGTCAGCGATGTGGTCAGGCCGTCGGGTTTCGGGCGCACGTCTTCGATGGACAGTTCGTCGATCGTGCGCACCAGCCCGTCGATCTTGTACGTGTCGACTTCCTTTCCGGCCGGCAGGCGCGCCATGCTCCAATCATCACCATTCCTGGACACCGTCACATCGTCGCGCACGTCCAGACGGCCGGTCGCTTCGTCGATCGAGTAGTCCTTGAGCACGAAGCGCTCGATCTCGCCCTTGTCGATCATCATGAGGTCCGATTCGATCCAGTCCTTGAACCGCGTCGAGATGTCCACGTTGACGCGGGCGCCATACACGCGCTTCTCGCCCGGAACACGTACGAGGCGGAAGCCCTCCCGCCCCTCGAACGCCTTGCCGATGATGAGGTCCGCGAGCACGACGTCGTTCTCACCCCGGATGGTGACCCGCTGGCCTCGCCCGCGGTGGCTCGGGTTGGTGGCGTCGAGCGGGTCGATGACGCCGCAGGCCTCGTGCTCGGCGGTGTTGTCGGTGCGGAAGTCGTCCCGCGTCACCCCGATCAGGCCGGACGCCGTCTTCGCCAGCCGGTCCTTCCCGTCGGCGGGATAGCCGTAGCGCGACGGGATCGTCCAGCGGCCGCCCTGGAAGGTCACCTTGAACGGCACGGCGCCGCCGGCTTCCTCGTCCCACTCCACCACCTCGAGGGTGGTCGCCGCATTGGGATCGGTGAAGTCCGGGAAGAACGCCTCGCCCTGGTCGAAGAATGCCTCGGGAAGTTTCTGGCGCGGGGCGCTTATCACGGCCAGCGCGCCCAGTACGAGCGCCACCCCCGCCATCCATACCGTCTTGCGCATCTCACCCATGGTCGTCCTCCAACGTCCTATCCGCGCAGCCTGCGCGCCGCCGCTGCTCCCTCGTTCTCGCGGCGCCGGCGGCGAACGAAGATCACGATGCCCAGCACGAAGACCGGTATCGGTGGCAGCAGCCCGGCCAGTGTCTTGATTCCGTTCTGAATCCGGCGCACCTGTGATTCCATGTCCTCCTTGCTGCGCTCGATCCGCAGATCCCGCTCGGCTTCGATGGTCGCCTTCATCGTCTCGAAGCGTCTCGTCTCCGCCTCCTGGAGATTGCGCGCCATCACCTGCTTGGTGGTCGCGTCCAGATCCGTCCGCCCCCGCACCTCGGCCACGCGCTCGTCCAGCCGCTGCTGCGCCTCCATGAGCGCTGTTTGCGCGTCCGCCTGTGCCTGCTGTTCTTCGCGGGTACGCTCCTCCCCGTAGGCCCGCGTGCGGGCTTCGACGGTCGTCAGCGTGCGATGCTGGACACGGCGCCGGCGCAGGTCGACGAACGACTCGTCACCCGCGAGGATGTCGATGCAGTTGAGGAAGAACGAGACGTTGTCGAAGTCGAGATTCTCGAAACCGCGCCGCCTGATCTCGAAGAACTGATCGGAGATGAAGTCGACGTCGGCGACGAATATGACGTCGACCCTGCTGGTATCCCCGGCCAGCGTGTTCTCGCCGGAGACGCGCGCCGCCACGACGTGGTCGGTGGGTGTTGCGTACCGCGGCCCCTGGTACTGAACCAGCCCCATCCCGAAGAAGCTCTTGTGGACCACCTGACCGTACTCGGTCGTCCCGGACGCGGCGCTGGACTTGACCAGCGGCACGAAATCGAAGCGCGAAGCCGACGCGCGGGAAATCCACCCCGGGAACAGGAGGACCAGTTCCTGCAGGCCCTGTGTGCCCGGGAACGAGGAGTTGAACGAATCCGGGCTCCCGTTGCCGGGCCCGATGAATACCACCTCGGGCGGGAGGTTGGCGAGCTCCGGATGCGGGTTGTACCGGTCCCATACGATCTGCTGCTTGTTCCACGTAATCCCGAAGCTCGACAGAAACGCGTTGATCCCGCCCTTGGGCTTGGGTTGCGGCCCGCGATTGCGCATGAACGGGTTCGTGTTGGCTCCGCTCTCCTCGGAGGGCGACATGCCGATTTCGAACACGGGCACCGGATCGTCCATCAGGAGGGCCGGTACACCGCTGGCGATGCAGTGTTCGAGGTTGTTCATCTCCTCCTGCGACAGCGAGGAGGGCATCACGACCACCAGGGCATCCACGTCTTCCCGGATGGAATCCTGCGCGGCGATCTGCACGACGTCGTACTGCTTCTTCAATTCGTCCACAACCGGCCAGGGCGGCGAGGTCTGGAACGTGTTGAAGTCGAGTCCGCCGAAGAGGCGCACCTGCGTATTCACCACGCCGATCTTTTTTCGTTTCGTATTGGCGACCACGCGGATGCTGCGCGCGATCTCGTACTCGGTCGGCAAACCGCGATCGAAGAACCGGATCACGTCCTCGGCCGCACCACACGTGAACGCCACGCCCATGAACACCTTGCGAACGTTGGCCTGCGAACCCCCCACGTCGGGCACGTCGACGGGGAGGATGCCGAACTTCTCCCGCGCATCCCGCGCCTCGTCGGAGTACATCTCGGTGTCGTGGACGACCACATGCACGCGGCTGCCACCGGCCGCGTCGAACTCCCGCAGGAAGCCGAGGAGGTTCTCGCGCGCCTGCACGTACGCGCGCGGTACGTCCCGGGAGACGAACGCCTGCACGTAGACCGGCCGGTCCGCGGGAATCTCGCGGAT
This sequence comes from uncultured bacterium, assembly GCA_964589805.1. Classification (GTDB taxonomy): domain Bacteria; phylum Krumholzibacteriota; class Krumholzibacteriia; order WVZY01; family JAKEHA01; genus JAKEHA01. The sequence continues at coordinate 3,257 of CAZPUV010000080.1, forward strand.
GAGGCTCTTGCTCTCGCCTGACAGCGTGTGCAGCCGCTCCGCGGTGACATCGAGCCGCACGCCCGCCCGCGTGAGCATCGCGTGCGCGCTCACCAGCGCCACCACCAGCGCCAGCGCGCGAATCGCGTAGTGGAAACTCATCCTGTGGCCGTCCGCGGTCGGCGGCCAGTGACGGCGTCCCACGAGGATGACGTTGAGATACAGCATGACGCCGGTGATGCCCGCAAAGTAGAGGACGCCGGACAGGCCCACCACGCCGCGCGCGAAATCGCCGAAGTGGTCCCACGCCGAGATCCGGCGGCCCACGTCGCCGGCAGCGGTTCCGAAGACGCCGAAGATGCGCTCGGCGTAGACGAATACGGCGCACAGCGCCGCGCCGAGAATGAACGCGATCGTCGCGTTGGCGGTCATCCGCGACGCCAGCATGCCCACCGAGATGAAAGCCGCGCCCGCGAGCCAGTAGCCGAGGTAGTTCCCGAGCATCAGGCCGGGGTCGGGGCTCCCCAGCCAGAAGAGCACGACCAGGTGGCTCAGCGAGAGCAACACGGCGCCGGTGAAGACCCCCAGCGTAGAGAGATACTTGCCCAGCACCACTTCCACGTCGGTGGCCGGCAGCGTGAGCAGCAGTTCTTCGGTTCCCTGCTTGCGCTCCTCGGCCCACACACCCATGGTGATCGCCGGAACGAAGAACAGGAGGAGATACGGGAACACCGAGTTCAGCTGCGACAGATTGGCGAGGTTGTTCAGGAAGAAGCGGTCCTGCCAGAACGCCGCGGCGGCGCTGAGAAAGATGAACAGCGTGATGAAGACGTAGCCCGTCGGGTTCGAGAAGTACAGCCGCAGGTCCCTGCGCAGGATCGCGCCGACCACGTTCCAGTTGATCTTCTTCAAGTCAACCCTCCCGCCCCTCGCGCCTGCCCGTAAGCCGGTAGAAGTTCTCTTCCATCGACCCTCCCTCCCGGAGCGCCGACGGCGCCCCGTCGAACACGAGCCTGCCTTCGTTGATCATGATGACGCGGTTTGCCACCGCTTCGACTTCCTGCAGGATGTGCGTGGAGATCAGGACCGTCTTGGTCCGTCCGAGCACGCGGATGTTCTCGCGGAAGTCGTGGATCTGGTTGGGATCGAGACCGGCCGTGGGCTCGTCCATGATGAGGACCTCCGGATCGTGGAGCAGCGCGTGCGCGAGCCCGACGCGCTGGCGATATCCCCGCGACAGCTTTCCGATCGGCTTCTCGAGCACGTCCGAGAGCGCGCACTGCTCGGTCACGATCGCGATACGCTCGGCGAGCCGCCGGGGCGGGAGTTCGCGCGCCTGCCCGAAGAACCGGAGCAGTTCGATCGGCGTCATGTCGTTGTAGAGCGGGCCGTTCTCGGGCAGATACCCCATGTGCCGCGCGCCCTGCAGCCGCTCGACCGTCATGTCGAAGCCGGCCACGCGCGCCGTCCCCTCGCTGGCGCCCAGGTAGCCGGCCAGGATCTTCATCGTGGTCGACTTGCCCGCACCGTTGGGCCCGAGAAAGGACACGATCTGCCCCTCGGGGATGGAGAAGGTGACGTCCTTGATGGCCACGAACGGTCCGTAGTACTTGGACAGACCGCGGGTCTCGATCATGGTGCGTCGCGCCGTTTCCGCCATGGCGTAACTCCTGGGCTCAGAGCCGGAATGTTGGTTGGGAACGGATCTGCCTGTTCAAAAGCCACCCCGAGAGATTCGCACGCTCGGTTGCGGTCTCGAGATGGCCCCGGGGAACAACGCCAGCATGGTAGCCACCCCGCCGGGCGAATGCAATCCCTTTCGCCCCGGGGTGTCTAGCCCGCCGGGAAGACCCCCGCCGGGATCATGCCTACACCGGTCCCCGTCCACGGTTCCATCCGCGGCCCGTCGTAGCGGTACCCGCCCTCGAGCGGGTCCGTCTGCATCAGGAGCGGCGTGTCGAGGTCGAGGAACTCGATTCCCCCCAGACCGAGTGCCACGGCGAACGAGAACGACATTCCCAGCCGGGTCTCCATCATGCCGCCGATCATGAGGCGCAGCCCCGCGGCCCGGACGGCCCGCGCGATGGCGATCGTTTCCGCCAGGCCGCACTTCATGATCTTGAGGTTGACGATGTCGGCGGCGCGCCCGGCGATGACACGGTGCGCGTCCGCCAGCGTGAAGACCGACTCGTCGGCCGCCACCGGCACGAGACCGGCCGCGCGCAGCGACGCCATTCCCGCGAGGTCGTCGCGGTGCACCGGCTGTTCGATCATGGCGATCCGGCCGCGCCACGGGGAGAGTGCGCGCACGAACGCCGTCGCCGCCGGCTCGTCGAAACCCTGGTTCGCGTCCAGGACGAACGAAACGTCCCGAAAACGCCCGGCCTGTCTCTCCTCGCGGCGTGCTTCCGGGTCTGGTTCGACGGCGACCTTGAGCTTGAACACGCGAAACCCGCGCCCGTACCACCCTTCGGCGAGGGCATCCACGCGCGACTCGGCGAGCATGGGGAGCGTGATATCGGTGGTCCGTGGCCGGACGTCGGCCGCCCCGAGGTGTTCGAAGAGCGTGACACCCCGCGAGCGCGCGGCCGCGTCGGCCAGCGCGCACTCCACCCCCGCCCGCGCGGCCGGCTGCCGGGGGTGCGAGGCGGCCAGCGCGGTCGCGATCGAACTCCACTCCGAGGCATGCACCCCGACGAGGGCGGAAGCCATCTCCAGGGCCGCGGCCGCGCCGCCGTCGCGGGTCTCCCCGGTGAGGGGCGCGAAGGGCGCGATTTCACCGTACCCCCGCGTGCCGTCGGAGAGCGTCACGCGCACGAACGCGCTCGACGCGACCGACAGTGCGCCGAGCGAAATGACGAAGGGATCGTTGAGGGGGACGTCGACGGGCCGAACGTCGATGGAGATGACGCGGTCGGCGCTCAAGACTTCCGGAAGATGCGTCCGAACTCCTCGGCGAGCTCGAACGACGCGTCCACCGACCGCGGGTTGCGCGAGTCGAGATACTCGATGTTGACGCCCAGTCTGTCTTCCGGAAAGCCGATCTGTCCGGCGAAGGAGTTCAGCCGGTCCCAGACACCGATCAGGCACGAGATGGACGCTTCGCGCATGCTGCGCGCACCCTTGAGCATCCGCTCCACGTCCCGCGGGATGAACACGCCCAGCGTCTTCTTGGCGAAGGTGATGTCCTCGGGCACCACGAAGGGCGAGAACGTGAGGAAGATGCGCGGCAACCGGTCACGATCGAGGCGCCTCACCAGGTCCAGCAGGAGACAGCACATCCATTCGCTCTCGTAGAGGATCTGTGTGCTGAAGAAACCGAACCCGTGCGCGTCGATCTTGTGGAGGATGCGGTCGGCCTCGTCCTCCGACGCGGGCCGCGCCATGAACTGGGCACGCCGTGTCGGGATGATGATGCCGCCGCAGCTGAAGCCGCGGTCCGCTGCCAGTTTCGCGGCGTCGCCCACCGACATCGCGTCCGCCCGGGGCGCTTTCTGGCTCGAGTCGGCGCCCACGACGAAGATGTCCCGGCAGCCCAGGCCCTCGGCGCGCGTGAGCCACCGCCCCAGTTCCTCGGCCGAGCAGGCCACGACCACCTTGTACAGGCTCAGGGGCTTCTCGGTGAGTTCGCGCAGCCAGCTGGCGAACTCGTCGTTGGGCACGCGCTCGCGCTCGCGCAGGAACTCGCCCTCGTCCTGCAGGTCGGGGACACTCACGGCGTGGAAGGAGTTGTAGCAGGCGAAGCTCTGGCGCAGCACCGCGTAGGCCTTCTCGCGATCCGCGAGCGGCGGCGGACACGCCTCGAGGATGACGCGAACGCCGGAAATCCCGGCCTGCGAGGGGCCGGAGTCTTTCGGGGTTCTGGTCATGAGATATCCACCATTTATGGCGAAGCCGCGGCGTCGCCAACTCGAGCGATCGGCCGCGGCGCAATCAGACAAAATGGTACGGCACGCCAACGGGGTACGCAACGCCAAAGGCCGGCCGGCGGCCGGCTCCCTCACCGCCGCATTCCCACTCTCCGGGGAGAGGAAATGGTGCGAAGGGACGGAATCGAACCGCCGACACAGGGATTTTCAGTCCCTTGCTCTACCTGCTGAGCTACCTTCGCACCGGAATGTAAGCCGCTGGGGTGTCACATCCTATGGGGAACGCACGGGTTGCGTCAACGGGGATTTCGGTGGCGGGGCCGCGCTAAAGGAAGCGAGGGGGCCGGATGGCCCCCTCGCCCTGGGAATCCACGAATTGTCGCTTCCGGACTGCCGCTTACTTCGAACCGACGTTGCCCGGCCGGTTCGCCAGCGGGCCCGGGGGCGGATTCAGCGCGGCGATACCCGCTTCGAGCAGGGCCTTCGCGTACGGGTAGTTGTGGACACCGCCGCTCTTGTCCTCGTGGGCGACGTAGAGCCAGTTCCACAGCGCCTTCGCCTGGGCCTCGGGAGCCTCGGTGACGATCGGGTGACCGTCCGGCGAATTCTCGTCGATGAGGTTCAGCGCCAGCAGCCCGTCGCCGAGAACCGTGGCCAGGGAGTCGATTTCCGACTGCACGGCGAAGAAGAAGTCGTCCTTGGCCCCGGGGTGACACGCCTGGAGCTTGCAACCGGCGATGACGGGCTCGAAGCGGTGGTCCGCGCCGTCACCCATGTGGCAATGGACGCAGGTGTCTTCGACACCGTAGTGCTGGTGCGCGGTTCCGGCCACGCCTGCACCACCGACGCCGAGCAGCATGGAACTCTGCGGGCCGTGGTGCGGTCCCCAGTGCTCGGTGATGCCCGTAATCACGCCGCCGACCGCCGCGGGAATGTTCCGGCGCGGCTGGTGGCAGTTGACGCAGAGGTTCCCTTCGCCCCCGTCGTAGGTCGTGCCGGAAATGGCGTAGAACGCGACCGGCTTCGTCGTCCGCAGCGCGAAGTCCTTCTTCGTGTACGACTCGTGGATCATGTGGCACGCGCGGCAGTCCTGGCGCGTCGGGTTCGGATCGCCCGCCAGCTGCTTGTCCGGGGCCAGTCCCGACGCAACCGCCGTGATGAACCCGTTGCCGGAATGGCATGCCGCACAGCTCTTGCTCGTCCCCCGAACGTAGGCTTCACCCGTGCCATGCCCGGACTCGGCCCACTGGGTCTGTTTGCCGGTGATCACGTTGCTGTCGTCGTGACACTGCGCGCAGCCCACGGGCCCTGCGATTTCCTCGACATACGTGGTGTTGCGATCGCACGCGAAGAACACCATCGCGACGGCGATGCACAACACAAGGTGCAAGTTTTTCATCGTGGATTCCTCCCTGCAGTCGGCCGGTGGACCGGCCCATTTTTTTCGACGGTCTACTCCGTCGAAAACTCGTACCCGACGTTGAACCAGACCACGTTGGCCGTGTAGAAGCGCTCCGCGATCAGGTAGTCGTCGTAGTTGTAGACGTTGTATCTCACGTCGGCCAGAAACCCCCTCGGGAACCGGTAACCCGCCCCTACGGAGATGATCGACTTGTCGATGTCCAGGTCCTCGCGCGCCGCCAGATAGGTGAACGACCCGGTCAGGTCGAGGTCCTCGAAGACGGTCACGCCGACGCGCCCCGTGACCACGTGGGTTACGATGTGCTGCGTCCCGAACAGGTTGTCGTATTCGTCGTCGGCCCAGGTGTAATCCACTCCCACGTCCGTGATTGCCAGGACATCGTCACCGGCTTCCTGCCGCCACGCCGCGTACGCCGTGGTCGACAGACCATCCGCCTTCGTACCCAGGTCCGGAAGTTCGCGCGTGCGGTCCGAGAAGCGCGCGCCCAGCGACACCCGGGTCAGGGGACGCGCGTCCACGCGCACATCGAGCCGTGACTGCTCCGAGTCCCGGATCAGCGTGATCGCTTCCCTGTCCTCGCGGTCGCGCGACGAATAGGCCACCCGGCCCGACACCCGGTTCCCGGGCTCGCGGAGCGACAGCGCGCCGCGCAACGTGTTCGCGGTGGTGACGGCGCGGTCGTCGTCGAGCGCCTCCCACCCGTAGCCGAGCGTGAGCACGGCCACGCGGTAGGTCGCGGTGGCGTCCACGTCGTGATGGTAGTTGTCCGTACGCAGGAGCGTCGCCTCGTCCTCGACGCGGCTGCCGTCGAAGCGGTACTTGAGACGCGCCCAGTCGGTCGCGCGCACGATGCCGGTGTACTCGTCGAGGGCCTTGATCAGGAAGTCGAGGTTGGCGTAGCGCGTGATCTGCGACTCCAGCTGGGCGGCGTTCGCCGCGGCGCCGCCGCCGCTGCCGGCCAGGGCCCGGTTCTGCGTGAAGGCCTGGGCCAGGTGG
>CAZPUV010000080.1:9533-9866 GCA_964589805.1 uncultured bacterium
AGCCGACGCCGCTCTCTCTGATCTCGTTCCGCCCCACCGCACCGCGCACCACGTGGGTCACGCGGTCCGTGAGCACGCCGGAAACGTGGACGTTCGCCGAGGCGACGTAGCCGTCCCGCTCGGTGCGCTTGTCGAGCTCGTCGCGCTGCATGACACCGTCGTAGGCCACCGTGCCGCCGATGCCCTCCATGTTCCGGGCCTGCGCCTCGATGCGGTAGCGGTGCAGTCTCGAGTCGTATTCCGTCCCCAGCCAGCCCTCCGGTCCGCCGGTGAAACCGAGGCGGTGCCCCTCGCGCTTCTGCAAACCGTAATCGGCCGAGAACCATACGTACT
>CAZPUV010000081.1:0-9838 GCA_964589805.1 uncultured bacterium
CGCCGCCAGCGCGGCGTTGGCCGGCACGAAGCCGCCGAGCAGCTTCAGAGCGGGTCTGATCTCGGTTCCGTCCGGAAGCCGCAGCGCGAAGCGCGTCGCCTGGATGGAAACATCGATGTCGTGGACGCGCCAGTCCGCGTCGGGCCCGGTCCCCACCGCGATCTTCCGGCCGGGGAACGCCGTGCCGACCTCGCGCGCGTTGGCGTCGTCGATCCAGAACACGAGCGTGCCGGGCGGCTTGCGCCGGCCGGCGGCGGCGAGCGAATAGCAGAATTCCGCCTTCGCCGCCTTGTAATCGCTCATGCTCTTGTGAAAATCGAGGTGGTCGTGAGTGATATTCGTGAGTATCCCGACCTCGAAGTCCAATCCCCATGTTCGATGTTGCCGCACGGCATGAGAACTGACCTCCATGACCACCCCGAAACAGTGCTGGTCCCGCATCGTGCGAAACCAGGAATGCAATGCAAGAGCGTCGGGCGTGGTGTGCAGATCGCGCACCAGCGTGTCGACGCCGTGTCCAAGCGTGCCGATGATTCCCATTCTGTGTCCCGCCGTCACCATGATGGATCGAATGAGGTGCGTGGTGGACGTCTTGCCATTCGTTCCGGTGACACCGCACAGACGCAGATCGTGGGCCGCGTCGCCGAAGAAGCGCCCCGCCATGAGGGCGAGCGCCTGGGCCGAGTTCCCGACCACGATCACGGGGACCCCGCGCGCGCCGATCGGCCGCTCCGCGACGACGGCCGCCGCGCCGCGCGCGAGTGCGTCATCGACGAACGCGTGGCCGTCGGAGAGCGTGCCCGGAACCGCCACGAAGAGGTCGCCCTCCTCGACCTTCCGGGAGTCGGCCGTGACCGCACGGATCGCGATCCCCCGGTCCGCCCCGCCGGGTGTATTCGACGCCAGGGAGCCAAGGGCATCGATGAGGAACCCCAGATTCACGGCACCCGTCTGCTTATCGTCGTTCACGGTCAACATCTTCCCCTGGCACCTATCGCCCCACCATCGCACCGGCCACGATGGTCTGCCCCGCGATGGCGGCGGTCCTCGCGATGGACGCGCGCGCCGTGCGCCGTTCGTCGTGATCGTTCGGGGTGGAGGCCGCGCGGTATGCCGCGCGCACGCGCGCGTTGTCGTCGAATCCCAGCCGGACACGGCCGTCGTCGCTTCCGCCCGAGACGAACAGCCGGATGACGCCGTTGCGCTCCATGGGCGACCCCGGGGCCGGCGTCTGCGCCAGCACGCGCCCCTCTTCACCTCGCACCAGTACGTTGCTGCCCCCGCGGCGCGCCTTCTCCAGGGCGGCGGTCCGTTCCATGCGCAGGAAGTTCGGAGTCAGATTGCGCCGCCCGGTGTGGGAGGACGCCGACAGCGTCTCGACGCTGAGCACGTCGTCGAACATCGGCGTCGAGGTCGCAAGGCTCCGGCAGACCCGCGCGAACACGGGTGCGGCCGAGTAACCGCCGAACCGCGCGGACCAGTGGGGTTCGTCGAGCAGAATCAGGCACGCGATCTTCGGGTTCTCGAACGGCGCGAACCCGATGAAGCTCGATATGTACTTGTTGGGAACATACCCGCGCGCGCCGGCCTTCTGCGCGGTTCCGGTCTTGCCCGCCACGCGCATGAACTCCACCCCCGCTGCCTTGCCGGTTCCCTCTTCGACGACCCGCAGGCAGAAGGCGCGCAGCTTCGCGGCCGACTCCTGGGTCACCACGCGGCGGACGACGACGGGCTCGGAGCGCGCGACGTCTCCCGTGGCCGGGTCCACCACGGCCTTGACCAGGCGCGGCATCATCAGGACACCGTCGTTCGCGATCGCGGCGAAGGCGTTGACCATCTGGATCGGCGTCACGGCCACTTCCTGGCCGAATGCCATCGTCGCCTTCGTGCGCGCGGACCAGCGCTCGATGGGCGGAACGGTTCCCGCCGACTCGCCCGGAAGCCCGACCCCCGTGCGCGCCCCGAAGCCGAACATCTTCACGTATCCGTAGAAGTCCCCGGCGGACAGCGAACTCACCGCCTTGGCCATGACGATGTTGCTCGAGAACATGTAGGCTTCCTCGACCGTGAGCCATTGGTGCGGATGCGGGTCGCGGATGGTCGCAAAACCCAGGTCCGCCCTTCCGTTCTCCGCGTCGAACGAGTCCGCCGGCGCCACGGACGACTTCTCCATCAGAGCGGCCGCCGTCACCAGCTTGAACGTGGAACCGGGCTCGTAGACGTGGGACACGCTGCGCAGCGTCCACAGCGAGTCCGTGAGCGACGCCCCGTCCCGCGTTCCGATCGACGGCGCCTCGGCCAGCGCGAGGATGTCGCCGGTCGCGACGTCCATCACGACGACGATGCCTCCGCGCGCGCCGTTTTCCGCCACCGCGCGCCGCAATTCCGTCTCCGCTATGTCCTGCACGGTCGCGTCGATGGTGAGGTACACGTATTTCCCGTCGCGCGGCTTCCGGTCCATGAAGCGGTGATAGCGCTCGCTCCGGTAGTTTCCGTTCCGGATCACCTTCTCGCGCCCCGGCGCGCCTCTCAACGCGTCGTTGTAGGCCGCCTCGACCCCGGCGAGGCCCCGGTTGTCACGACTCACGAAGCCGACAACTTTGCTGCCCACCGCGTCGTACGGGTAGATGCGGTTGGCCTTGAGTTCGACCACCACGCCCGGCACCTTCTCGAGGTCCACCCGCTGTTGATCGTCGAGCATGCAGTCGTGCTTGACGTACACGTACTGCTTGCGCGACCGCAGTTTCTGCTGCACCGAGCCGGCGGACACTTCGAGCGTCCTGGAAAGAACGCGCGCGACGTGCCGGGAATCAGCGACGCGCTCCGGCTGCACCGCCACCGAGCAGCGCCGGATGTTCATGGCCAGCGGCCGCCCCTCGCGGTCGAAGATGCCGCCCCGCGCCGCCGCCACTTCCACCGAGGCTTCGCGCTGCTCCTGCGCCTTGCGCAGGTACTTCTCGTGCCCGAAGTACTGCACCTGGATCAGTCGCCCCCACAGGCCGGCGATCGCCAGCCCGAACACGGCTCCCACGATGTACAACCGTCGCTTCTGGCGGCCGCTCGTCATCGTTCCACCACCCGGGTGAGATCGCTCATATCCGTACCGAGGACTTCATGCACGCGCACACCCGGCCCGCCGTCCTTCTCCGGCAGATCGGCGTCGTCGAACGCCACGCGGACGACGTCGTTCATCGTCGCGCCCACCATTCCCATGGAACCTTCGCACCTGCGGGATATGCGGGACTTGGATGTCATCGTCGTGTACTGCGCGGTCAAGACGCCGATACGCTCCTCGAGCCCGAGTTTCTGGCGTTTGCGCTGCGCGATCGACTCCATGAGGCTGCTCGAGTAGACCTGCGTGGACACATACGCGAGCAGGAACACCGAGAATGTGATGTAGGCCATCACCATCATCGGCATGCCGAGCTTTCCGGAGAGCGCGTCGAGGAGGAAACGCCCCGCCGCGACGACCACCTGGCGGCGCTTCACGACGCACGCTCCCGGCCCGGCTTCTCCGCCGCACGCAGGACCGCGCTGCGCGAGCGCGGATTGGACTTGATCTCTGCTTCGCCCGCGCGAACGGCGCGCCGCGTCAGCATCCGCAACGACGGCTTGCGGCCGCACACGCAGACGGGCACATTCGGAGGACACACGCACTCGCTCGCCGCGTCGCGCATGAATTCCTTGACCATCCGGTCCTCGAGCGAGTGGTAGCTCAGAACGACGAGGCGCCCTCCGGGTCGCAGGGAGCGCACCGCACCGTCGAGAAAGCGACGCAGATGCTCGAGTTCTCCGTTGACCGCGATGCGGACCGCCTGGAAGACACGGGACAGCTCCGCCGGCGCCACCCCACCTCCGAACGCACCGGTCACGGCGCCGCGCAGATCGGCGGTCGTACGCATCTCGCCGCGATCGACGGCCGCACGGATCGCGCGGGCCAGTCGCCGGGGCCGGCGCACCTCACCAAACTCGCGGAGCATGCGCGCGATCCCGTCGGCGTCCATGCGGGCGAGCAGTTCCGCGGCGGTTTCACCCTCGCGTTCCATGCGCATGTCGAGCGGACCGGTGGTCCCGTGCGCGAAACCCCGGCGGGCGTCGTCGATCTGCGGGCTGGACACCCCCAGGTCGAGGAGGATGCCGTCCACGGGACCGGTACCGGCCAGCACGTGCCCGAGTTCCGAGTAACGCCCCTGCACCAGCGTGGCGCGGTCCGCGAACGCGGCGAGACGCAGCGCCGCCCCCTCGATCGCCACCGGATCGCGATCCACCCCGATCACGCGCACCGTCTCGCTCGCGCGCAGGATGGCCTCCAGGTGGCCGCCGAAGCCCGCCGTGCCGTCCAGCACCACGCGCGTGCCGTCGTGCAGCAGGTACGCGAGAACCTCATCGACCATCACGGGGACGTGCTTCATCCTGCCCCCCGGCCGCACGCGTGCGTGCGTGTGCGCATATGGAACGACCACCGCCAGCATCTAGAAGAACGAGTTGTTGATGTTCTTGAACGCCTTCGCCATCTCGGCATAGCGCTGCTCGATGTGCCGCGGATTCCACACCTCGACGCACGCTTTCATGTTGATGACGATTACCGCGCTGTCGAGCTGACAGCGCTCGCGCAGGCCCTTGGGCACGATGAGACGCCCCTGGGCGTCTGCGATCACCGTTTCCCGGTGCAGTTCGACGAAGCGCACGAACTCCCGCTTGAGGTCTCCGGGGGCCTGGCTGTGGAAGCGGTGCTCGTACTCCTCCCACTGGGCCGAGGTCCGGATCTCCAGGAATGGCGGATCCTCGATGTTCGGCAGCAGGTGAAGCCGGTCGCCCTTCTTGAGCTTGAAATGCTCACGGACGGCCCGGGACAGCTGAAGCCGGCCCTTGGGGTCGATGGCGTGCAAATGTTTTTCGCCGAAGTTGCCCTGCATCAGCAGCCTAACTCTTTGAAAAACAGCGAGTTATGAACGACTAGGGATACTGCACCACTTGAAGGCGGATTCTATTGAGTTTTAGGGACGGAGGTCAACACAAATTGCCGGAGCAGGGTCAGAATTATTCGACACGCGGCTGGAGAGAGGCGCCCCCCCATCCGTGGGGCGCATCGAACGGAAATCCACCAGATGGAGGGTATGCGTTCAGCGCGGACGGCGACTGGTGAGGCACACGGTGGCGGCCAGCCGTCTCACGACGGGCGTGCGCTCCAGGATCCATTCGAGGGCCGCCCAGGACCGGAACAGCCGGTCCGGCGTGTTCTTGAGCGTGAACAGGAAGCAGGCCACGTCCAACACCTCGAAGCCCGCGGCGCTCAGCAGCGCCGCGATCTCGCGGTCGCGTTGCGGGCGGTGGTAGCGGTACGGGTGATAATCGTCGCGGTTGCTGCCCGCGTCCGGGTAGCACATGGTCGGCAGGCGTTCCCGGATCCATCCGTGGCGCACGACCGCGCGTTTGAATCGTTCCACCACGCTGGCCTCGTTCGGCGTCGAGAGGACGAACGTGCCGCCGGGCCGCAGAACGCGCAGGCACTCCGCCAGCGCGGCGGGGCGATCGTCGTGGAATACGTGCTCGAAGGTCTCGACCATCGTGATGCGGTCGAAGCACGCGTCCGGAAATGGCAGCGCGGCGACGTCCGCGCCGGCGACGAGGAACGCGACCTCGTTGTGCTCCGCGATCCGCTTCCCCACTCCAAACTGATCCGGCACGAGGTCGACGCCCACCGCGCGCATCCCGAGACGGTTCAGCGCCATGACGTTGAAGCCCCACGCCGAACCGACGTCGAGGACACGCTCGCCCGGAGTCGCGCCCAGCCGCCCGTCGACCTCCGCGAAACGGCGCAGCATCATGTGGCGGCGCGCACGGGGACCAAGATACCAGTGGCGGAGCAGGTCCGGCAGTTCATCGCGCGCGAGATCGGGCGGGACCGAGATTTCGGGGAGCACGAACTTCAAGGCGTCTCCGCGCGCGTGATGCGATAGAGCGTGTAGTGGTACGCGCCCGGTTTGCGAATCCCGAGATTGCGCACCACCGTTGCGTGAACGCGTTCGAACCGGAACCCGTTCACGATCTTTCCGTCGAACCGGTCCGGCTCGAGCTCACGGTCCACGAGATAGTCGACGCGCGGATATCCAGGCACGCCGAAGTAGAGCCCTTTCTCCACGATTTCCTCGTAGTCGTGCGCTTCTCGCAACCGCGCCGTCTCCGGCTCCACGAGCCCCCCGAGGTCGAGCACACGGCGCTCCGAGTAGTAGGCGAGATATCCGATGTCGGCTGCGGCGACAACCGCGTCGGGGGTGGAGTTGTCGTGCAGGTAACGTGCCAGCCCCATCATGTTGGTCTGGAGGTCTTCGCTGAAGGCGATCGAGGGCGGCAGCACGACGCGCGCGTAGAACGCGGCGTTGCCGAGGACCGCCACACTCGCCACCGCGAAGGCGAGGTTCGCGGCCCTGCGCGGGGGGAGCAACGCCGCCACGTTCTCCAGAGACTTCCACCCTGCGACACACACCGCGGGGGTGATGAGCAGCAGATACCGGGACAGTATCTGGATGTCGGCGGCGACGTACGCGACCGGCAGCGCGATCGCCCAGAGCAGCGCGAACCGGAGCGGGCGCGAGAACACGACCGCGCGCGCGCGCGACACGGCGATGTCAGCGACGATCGCCATGAGCGCCACCGCCTGCACGCTCGCGACGATCTTCACCACCGGCGCGAACTTGGCGGCGAAGACGACCGGGTTCAGCACCAGACCACCGCTCTTCGCTCCGGCGGTGTTGGGCAGGAAGCTCCCGATGTGCCACTTCGCGAACGCGAGCCACGGGACCAGCAGCGCCCCGGCCACCAGGAGTGCGGTGATGATCACGCGCGCGGGCGGTCGCCGCCGCAGCGTCAACGCGCCCGCGGCGAAGACCGGGAGCGCCAGGTACATCTCGGGGCGGATCAGCGCCCCCACGGCCACGGCCGCGCCAAAACGCGCCGCGGCCGCCCGGTTCTCGTACGCGGAGAACGACGCCAGCAGCGTCAACGCCGCGAGCCATGTCGCCACCGAGGATTCCATTCCCAGCGCCGACCAGCGCACGAACCACGCGTCGGCGGCGAACGCAGACGCCCCCAGGAACGCGACGCGCCGTGACGCCCCCAGCGCGAGCAACGCTCCATGCACGACGAACAACGCCGCCAGCGCGGCGAGCCACGAGAACACACGGCTCGCGTCCACCAGCCCGTCCGCCCCGGCGCCCGCCCGTCCCACGGCCGCGAGCGCCATCACCCACAGCGGACTCGTCGTGCCGAAGGACACCTCCCCGGGGTTGAAGCTGTACTCTCCCCGCGTCATGAGATTGCGCGCATACTGGACGTGGATGTAGCCGTCGTCGGTGAACCCGTGACGCAGCGGGAACATCAGCACCACCAGCAGCAGCGCGGGCAGGACGCGATCCTTCCACGCCGCACTCACGCGCGGTCCTCCGTGGTCCGGTCGAGGAGGGCGGCCAGCGCCGCGGCCTGACGCGAGCGCTCGAACTCCGGACGCTCCGAGAGGTCGTAGGCCCCGTCGAGCCCACCCGAGCGGTGCAGTTCGAGGAGACGTTCGATCGCGTTCGATACGGCGGTCACGTCCGACGGCGCGGCGGTTTCGCCGCGCCGCAACGAGTCGACCAGATCGCGGGCCTCGCCCGGCGGTGCGAGCGCCAGCACCGGACGGCACAGGCCGATGTATTCGTAGAGTTTGCCGGGCACCAGGCCGTTGTAGCGTGGATTGGCGTGCTTGATCAAGAGCAGGACGTGCGCGGCGCGTTCGCGGCGGAGCATCTCCGCGTGCGGGATCGTGTCGACGAAGCGCACGCAATTGCCCAGACCGAACCGTTCGACCGCCCGGTCGTTCTCGTCCTCGCGCGCCCCTGCGAATTCGACGTCGACACCCGTGCGGGTATCCGGCCTCCGGTCGAAGAGCAGCCGCAGGGCTTCCAGGAACGGGACGGCGCTGCGGCGCTGGGTCAGCATTCCCGCGTGCACGATGCGCAGCGGCCCCGCGTCCGGCGGCGAGATCGGCGCCACCGACGCCGCCTCTTCCCCGTCGAAGCCGTTGGGTATCCGCGTCACGCGGGCATCCGGACACGCGCGGCGCAGCAGTTGCTCGCTCCATGCCGTGGTCGCGACGACGCTCGCGCGCCGGCATACCGACCGTTCGAGTCGGCGGTGAAGCGCGGCGTGAACCCCGCTCGGAACGTCGAGCAGGTGCAGATTCATCCAGGGATCGCGAAAGTCGGCCACCCACGGCAGTCCCGACCGGCGCACCACCGCGGCCGCGATCACGTGCGCCGACTCGGGCGGCGACGTCGAGTAGATCGCATCGAACGGCCCGCTTCGGATTTCGCGCATGGCCGCCCGGACCGCGAAGGGATACCAGCCCACGTAGCTGTCCGGGAGCATGACCGCGGCCGCGGCGCGCCTGAGGAATCCGAATCCCCGCGTCGACCGCTTCTGGCCTCCCCCGCCGCCGCGGCGCAAGAGCGCCTGCCCGCTCCACGTCCCCGTCCGCACCACGCGCGTGTCCGCGGGAACACGGTCGAGCAGGCTGTCGTCCCGAATCCAGAACGCGTCGCCCCGCGGAGCGATCACGGTGACCTTCCAGCCGCTGGCCGGCAGGTAGCGCACGAAGGACAGCGGCCGGTAGACACCACCACCTCCCATGGGCGGGAAGAAAGGCACGATCATCAGCAGGTGCTTCAACCAATCCACCCCGCGAGTGTTGCGAGGCGCCCTCGCCCGGCGACCTCGCGCAGGCGCGCGCGCTCTTCATCGGATAGAACGTGCAGCCGGCGCGCCAGCCACAGATACAACCACGAGGACGGCAACGCCAGCACGACCATCACGACCAGGGGCGCGCCGGCGGCGCCCGCGAGGACCACGGGCGCAAACGCACAGACTGCGCATGCGAGTGATTTCCCCATCGCACCCCATGCCACCGCGCCGGACGGTCGCAGGCGCGCGAGACGGAACGCGAGGAACACCTGGCCGGTGCACGCGGCCAGCTGAGCCACCCCGGCTCCCTCGACGCCGAGCGGACCGGCCAGCGCGACGAGACACGACAGGTACACGGCGGCCCAGGCAAGGTCACAGTAGAGCGCCGCTCGCACACCGTCCAGCGCCTTCATGATCGCCGTCAGCGGCGCGGTCGCCGCGCTGAGCGGAATCGAGGCCGCGAGCAGGAGCAGCGTGGTCTTCGCCCCGATGAACTCGCGGCTCGACGCGAGTTCGATCAACGGACCCGCGTAGGCGGCGATGCCCGCGGCGGCCAGCACGGACACCAGGACGCTGGCCTTGAAGAACGTGCGCGCGGTCAGTTCCAGGTCGCGGCCGCGCCCTTCGGCGTGGACTCGCGTGGCCTCGGGCTGGAACGCCAGCACCGGGATGGCGATGAATCGATTGGCCAGCCGCGCGACACGCGACGCGACGTGGAACAGCGACAGCGGTTCCAGCGCGAGCACGTTGGAGAGGACCCAGCGGTCGACGTCCGTGAACGCGAGTGCCACGACGCTGAGCCCGACGGCCCCGCCCCAGTACTTCGCGTATCCGCCCGTCACCGCCGGCTGCGTGCCGCGCGCGATATCGCGCGCGGTCACGCGGAGGTACCACGGCAGCGCGAGCAGCGCCGTGGCCAGCGAGGTGACGCCGGTGATCTCGAAGAGCCGCGTCAGCGTGAGCGAGTCCGCAGCCGCGGCCATCCACAGCACCTGCGCCGCCAGCGACGCCGATTCGAACACGGTCTGCGAGCCGAAGCGGCGCAGGCCGTTGAAACCACCGTACAGCACCAGCTTGAGCGCCACGGCCACGGTGGTCACGAAGAACCACGCCACCAGGG
>CAZPUV010000082.1:0-9823 GCA_964589805.1 uncultured bacterium
CAATCATTCTCATGGCGGTACTGGCATGCGGATCGCCAGCCGTTCATGATACTAGCCTCAATGCGTCAAAAAATCGAGACGCCACATAGTTTCTGATAGCAGAAATGGCCTCCGCTGTGGGAAGAAGTGAGTGTCAACCAACACTTCCGAACCCATAACGAAAGGCCACTTTCTGTGAGACATAGAAAAGCCCTTCTGGATGCCCCGGTCAAGCACGATCTTCACGTCGAGTTCTCCGAGTCGGGCCTGAGCTCCTACGCCGGCCTCGAGCTCTTGATCCGTTACCTGCGCTCGATCCGTTTCAACGAGTTGGCGCGTCGGCACATCCCGGTCGGGAGCCTGGGCGGCGACTACGGGACGGTCGCCATGGTTCGCCTGGTGGTGGGGCTGGTGATCGTCGGCGGTCGTCGCATCCGCCACCTGGATTTTGTGCGCGGCGATCTTCTCTTCGAGCGCTTCGTGGGCTTGGCCCACCTTCCGAGCCTTCGCACCGTGAGTCGCTGGCTCGGCCGCTTCACGATGCAGACCGTCCGGCATCTCCAGGCGCTCAACGCCGACCTCGTCGCGCGCGTCGTCACCCGGGAACCCCTGCGCACGCTCACCGTCGATGTCGACGGCTCGGTGGTCTCCACGGGCCTCAAGGTCGAGAGAGCCTTCCGCGGCTTCAACCCCCACCATCGCAAGGTCAAAAGCTACTATCCCATCACCGCCTATCTCGCCGAGATCGGAATGATACTTCGCGTCCAGAACCGCTCCGGCAATGTCCACGACGGCAAAGCCTCTCTGACCTTCCTGCGCGATCTCTTCGCGCAGATCCAGGAGACCCTCGGCCGGCGCTACCGCCTGAACTTCCGCATGGATGGGGCCTTTTTCCACCCTGCCGTGCTCTCGCTGCTTCGTGCCAAAGGCGCCGGCTTCGCGATCAAGGTGCCCTTCTGGAACTGGCTCCATCTGACCGGTCTCATTAAAGAGCGCCGCCGCTGGCGACATGTGGCGCCCGGTATCGGGTGCTTCGAGTCCACGCTCCCCGTCTGGAAGCGAGAGCTGCGCGTGGTCATCTACCGCAAGAAGGTCTTCCATCGCTCGCGCAAGAACTACCAGCTCGACCTCTTCGATCCCGACGACGGGTACTACGAGTACTCGGCCATTGCCACCAATCTTGCCCTTACTCCCCGCAAGCTCTGGAACTTCATGGCCGGAAGAGGCGAGCACGAGAAGGTTATCGGGCAGCTCAAGGGACAACTCGCCTTCGCTTCCGTCCCCACACAGCGCTACGGCGCCAACAGCGCCTGGCAGCAACTGGTCACCCTCGCGCACAACCTCCTCGTGAGCTTCCAGATCGAGACCGGTGCGCGTCGGCGAAACCGAACCGAGAAAGGCACGTCTCTCTACCAACTCAAGACCGCCCAGACGCTGCGCTTCGAACTCTTCCACCGCGCCGGTCGGATCGTCCGCCCCAACGGGAGCACCGTCCTGCGTCTCTCACGCAACAGCCGGTACCGAGACCTCTTTACACGAACCGCCCAGGCCCTCAAAGCGGCCTGATTTTTGACGCATTGAGGCTAGATCAGATCGTCGCGTTCGCGGTTCTTCAGCTCGGCGACCACCCGTTTGACATCCTGAACCCGGTCGCGTCGGCACACCAGGATGGCGTCCCCGGCGTCGACCACGACGACATCGTCGACCCCGACGATGGCCACGAGGCGTTCGCGCGCCACGATCGAGTTGCCTTTTCCGTCGATGACGACGTGATCGCCGACCGCGACATTACCGGCCGCGTCGGCCGGATACGCGTCGCGAATGAACTCCCAGCTCCCCACGTCGTTCCATTCGAAGTCCGCCTTGATCGCCACCACGTTGCGCGCCTTCTCCATCAGACCGAAGTCGATCGAGATCGCGGGCGCGCGGGCGTACTCGTCATTCAACACCTCCGCGAGCGGACGTGTTCCCATCGCCTTCTCGATGCGTCCCAGGACCGCCGCCAGCTCCGGCAGGTGGCGGGCGATGCCGTCCAGGACGGCGCCGGCGCGCCACATGAACATGCCGCTGTTCCACAGGCAGCCGTCCGCGACGAGTTTCCGCGCCTTCCCGGGATCCGGCTTCTCGAGAAACGACTCCACGCCGAACACCGGCCCGTTTCCACCGCCGACCGGTCCCGACAGGCGGATGTACCCGTAGCCGGTATCGGGGCGGGTGGGCTGGACGCCGAACGTGAGCAGGTCGTCGTGGGCCTCGACGTGGCGGGCACCCGCACGCGCCAGCTCCCGGAACCGCTCCGCCGGTTCCACCAGGTGGTCGGCCGGCAGCACCAGCATGGGGCGGTCACCGGCCCGCGCGCGTGCCACGACGGCCGCGAGTCCGATGCAGGGGGCCGTGTTGCGCACTTCCGGCTCGCCGATCACGTTCTGCTCGGGCACGAGGCCCGACAACTCGGCAAGGAGCGCGTCCCGCTGTTGACGGTTGGTCAGGACGAAGATCTCTTCCGGCCGCGCCAGACCCTCGAGCCTCGCGAGCGTCAGCCTGATCATGCTGCCCCGCCCCGTGAGGTCGAGGAGCTGCTTGGGCCGGAGGCGGCGGCTGGCCGGCCAGAATCGCTCTCCGACACCGCCGGCCATGATCACGGCGAGCACAACGGCCTCCTTGGCGCGACGGCTACTCCTTGACGACCGACACCTGGATCGGGGCGGTCACGTCCCGGTACAGATGGACCTCGACCGTGTATTCGCCGAGAGCCTTGATGGGTTCGTCGAGAACGATCTGCCTGCGCTCCAGCTCGTAGCCCTTTTCCTTCAACTGACGGAAGATGTCCAGGCTCGTCACCGAACCGTACATCTTGTCCTCTTCGCCCACCTGCACGGTAATGGTGCACGCGGCCCCCGCCAGCTTCGCGGCCTGGGAACGCGCCACTTCCATCGCCTGCATGTCGCGCTTGATCAGCGTACGCTCGTTTTCCTGGAACACGCGCCGGTTCGCTTCGGTCGCGGGCAGGGCGAGCTTGCGCGGGAATAGGTAGTTGCGGGCGTAGCCCGGCTTTACCTTCACCGTCTCGCCCCGGCTCCCCAGCTTGTCGACGGCGTTGAGAAGAATGACTTCCATGTCTCGCTACCTTTCCCGCTACCGATAGTACTCGCGAACGTACGGCACGAGCGCGACCAGACGCGCCCGCTTCACCGCCATCGCCAGCATCCGCTGATGTTTCGCGCAGGTGCCCGTGATCCGCCTCGGCGTGATCTTGCCGCGGTCGGTCATGAACCGGCGCAGCCGGCGCTCGTCCTTGTAGTCCATGTAGGTCACGCGATCGAGGCAGAACTTGCACTTCTTCTTGCGGAGCGGGCGCTTCTCCCGCTTCTCGCGCTTCTCGCCCTTCTTCTTCGGGTCTCTATCTCTCCCCACGGTGGTCCTCCTCCGGGTGGCCGAACGACGGCTCCACCGTCGCCGGGTCGAGCCTGGGTTCCTCTCCAGTCGCGCGCTCGTCACGGACGATCATGTGACGGAGCACGTTCTCGTCGATACGCAGCTGGCGCCCCAGCTCATCCAGGAGCGGAGCGTTCCCGCGGAACCGGTAGAAGAAGTAATGACCCTCGGGCTGCTTCATGATCTCGAATGCGAGCCTGCGCTTGCCCCAGGTCTCGACACCCGTGATCTCACCGCCACTGCTGGCGATGACCTCGACATACTTGGCCGTGCTCGCTTTCAGACCGTCGTCGGAGACGGCGGGCTGAAAGATGACGGCGCACTCGTAACTTCTCATCGAATACCTCCCTGTGGACAATGACCCTCCCGCAGCGGCGTAGCCGGCCGGAGGGTAGAGAAGTTCTGCGTCGGCGTGAAAGTGACTGAATTGTCGGCGGTTGACTATAGCCGACGGGGGTGGATCCGTCAAGACGTCCGGGAATGCGGCCCGCGGGCCCGGTCTCGTTCAATCCACCGGCGGCTCCGTCCGATCCGGCGGTGGCTCCCGGCGGGCGTTGAACCGGCCCATCGTGCGGTCGATCCCGTCCACCACCCATGCCTCGACACATTCCGCGGCGCTCGTGACCATTTCCTCCACCACGGTGCTCTCTTCGGGAAGAAACTCGGCCAGCACGTACTCCGCCGCGTCCACACGGGGCGGCACCGGCCCCACCCCGAGGCGCAACCGCGGGAAACCGGCGTCATCCAGACGCTCGATCAGCGACGCGAGCCCGTTGTGCCCCCCGTCGCTCCCCCCGGGACGCAGGCGCAACTGCCCGAGCGGGAGCGCGATGTCGTCGCAGACGACGAGCAGCCGGTCCCGGGGCAGCGCCTCTTCGTCCACCACGGGGCGGATCGCGTCGCCCGACAGATTCATGAAGGTCAGCGGCTCGACCAGGAGCACGTCGCGTCCCGCGATCGTGATACGCGCGACGCGCCGGTTTCGCGAGGGCTCCCGCCAGCGCGTCCCCCGCTGCCCGGCGAGCGCCTCCACGACCCGGAATCCCAGGTTGTGGCGCGTGTCGCGGTAGCGAAGACCGGGGTTGCCGAGCCCGGCCACGACGTATTCGACCGCCACGGACCACCTCTCCGCACCCGGCAGGGTGCACCGAAGAAAAGGCCCCGGGGCGGATCGATCCAGGATCCAACGCCACGGGGCCCCGAGAAACCAGAGTCGCTCGCGCTACTCTTTCTCTTTCTTTTCCTTCTCTTTGTCCTTCCCCTTTGCGCCTTCCTTGTCCTCCTCCGCACCCTCCTCCTCGGCACCTGGCTTGCGGATCAGTTCGGGCTCGGCGCCCTCCTCGACGACCGGCGCGACGGGTTCGACCTCGACGACCGGCGGGATCACCGTGGCGAGAGTTGCGTCGAGTTCGTCGAGGAACTCCACGCCCGGATACGCCGACGCGACGTCTTCGATCTTGAGGGAATCGTGGATGCGCAGCGCGCCCACGTCCACCTTGATTGCGTCCGGGATGTCCGTCGGGAGGCACATCACGTTCACGGTACGCATGCCGTGCTCGAGGATGCCGCCCTGCTCCTTGACGCCGGCCGGTGTGCCGACCACGTGGACCTGCACCTCGACCCGCACCTTCTCGGTGAGGCTGATTCGCTGCAGGTCGACGTGAAGGATCCGTCCGCTCGCCGGATGCCGCTGCACGTCGCGAATGATCGCGTTCAGCAGCTCACCACCCGGTCCGACCGTGAGGTCGACGATGGCGCTGTCTGGATGCTGGCGAAGGATGTTCCGCATGTCCACTTCGGCGAGCGACAGGCCGACCGGCGCTTCCTTGCGGCCGTAGAGGACGGCGGGAAGACGCCCCGCCATGCGGAGTTTCCGCGCCACTCCCTTGCCCGCGCCCTCACGAGTTTCCGATTGAAGAGTAAAGCGTTCCATGACCTTTCACCTTCCGCTAGACGAAGAGCGTGCTGACCGACTCGTTGTAATGAATCCTCTTGATCGCCTCGGCGATGAGCCGGGAAATATCGAGAACCTTGACCTTGGGACACTCGCCAAAACGATCGAAGGGCAGTGAGTTCGTCACCACCACTTCGCTGATCGGCGAATTCTGAATGATGCGGCACGCGTCGGCAGCGAACACCGCGTGCGTGGCGCACGCCATCACCGACTTCGCCCCCTTGTCGGACACCGCGCGCGCGGCCTTGACCGTCGTGCTGCCGGTGCTGATCATGTCATCCAGGATCACGACGTCGCGCCCGCGCACGTCACCGATGACATTCATCACCTCGACATTTTCCTCCGAGCGGCGCTTGTCGATGACGGCGAGATCGACGTTGAGCCTCTTGGCGAACGCGCGGCCGATCTTGGTGCTGCCCACGTCGGGCGACACGATCATCAGGTTGCTGCAGTCGCCCTTCTTCAGGTAGTCCAGCAGGACCGGGGCCGCAAACAGGTTGTCCGCCTGGATGTCGAAGAATCCCTGGATCTGCGTACTGTGGAGATCCATGGTCAGGATCCGGTTCGTGCCCGCGACCTCCAGCAGCTGCGCCACCAGCTTGGCGGTGATGGGAACGCGCGGCTGATCCTTCCGGTCCTGGCGGGCGTAACCGTAATAGGGCGTCACCACCGAGATCCGCTCCGCCGACGCGAGGAAGCACGCGTTGAGCAGGATCAGGAGCTCCATCAGGTTCTCGGCGGGCGGCTGGGTGGACTGGATGATGAACACGTCCACGCCGCGCACGTTCTCGTTGATCTTGACGCGGATCTCTCCATCCGCAAAACGGTCCACGGTGACGTCCGACAGCGGCACGCCCATCTGTTCCGCGACCTTCTCGGCCAGGGGGCGGTTCGCATTGCCCGATATGAGCTTCAGTCCGTCCATCTAGGCTCCAGAAAAAAGCGCCGGCGCTCGTCGGCTGTCCGGCGCCTGCCCGTGGTTGGGGCGGGAGGATTCGAACCTCCGAATGCTGGGACCAAAACCCAGTGACTTGCCGCTTGTCGACGCCCCAGAGATAATGTGGAGAAGAAAATTCGTTACGAGGGATTACCCGGGTTCAACGCTCGGGCACGTTCGGTGTCTCCGCTACCTTCGCTCGCTCCATTTCCTTCCGGTACTCGGCGAGAATGACGCGTTCCATCTCTTCGCGCGCCTCGTTGTTGATCGGGTGGGCGATGTCCTGATACTCGCCGTCTTTCCGACGGCGGCTCGGCATGGCCACGAACGTCCCGGTCTTCCCCTCGATGATCTTCAGGCCACGAATGACGAAACTGTCATCCAGTGTAATACTCGCAAACGCCTTCAGCTTTGCGTCGTCGCGCAGGGAAACTCTCACTTCGGTGATTCTCATCGGGTCCCCCTTCCTCTACAAGCACGAGACCCCGCACCGCCCATGCGGTCTCAACGAATGTCCACCGCTTGCTTCGCTGGTTTCGCGACTGAGGTGAACAACCCCCTCACCGAGAATCGCTCAGCTACTTCTTCGGCTCGCGAGTCGCGGTCGAAGACTCCGTAGACCGCCGACCCGCTGCCCGTCATAGACGCAAAGAAAGGCCGTTCCGACTGCAGTTGTTCAAGGAGGCCGGCGACCACGGGATGACCCGGTAACACAATATTTTCCAATGCGTTCCGGAACGGCAGCCGCCCTCTCGGAAACCTCGCCAAGGCGGAATTGGCCGTCCTCAGGTTAAGTCGGGGTCTGTGCGCTGTCAATCTAAAATTGACCTGGGAGTAAACCCATGCCGTGGATATGCTTACCTGCGGCTTAACGATGACGAACACGGCCCGTTTCAGGGGTTCCAGCCGGGTCAGAATCTCCCCTTTTCCGCGCCCGAGCATGGTGCCGCCATGGAGCAGAAACGGAACGTCACTGCCGATGGTCGCCGCGACGGCTTCCAGGTCCGAGTCGGAGAGATCGAGGCCGAGCCCGCGCCGAACGGCCAGGAGAACGGCCGCGGCGTTGCTGCTTCCACCGCCGAGTCCGGCGCCCGGCGGGATTCGTTTCGTCAGCCGGATGCGCGCGCCGAGCGATCGGCCGGCCAGCGGGCGCATGGCGACGATCGCACGGTGGCACAGGTTGCTGGCGTCGACGGGGATGTCGGGGTTATCGCACTCGATGTCCACGCGCGCATCCGCCGTCAACTCGATGCGCAACTCGTCCGCGAGGTCCACGCACTGGAAGACGGTCTCGATCTCGTGAAACCCGTCCTGCCGTCGGCGGACGATCTCCAGCGACAGGTTGACCTTCGCACGGGAGGTCAGTTCCTGAACCGGTGCCGCCCCGGCCCGCTCCGCAGCCCGGTCGTGGGAGCGATGCGTGCGCTGGTTCACGGCCGCGCGTACTCGCGGAACAGCCGTCCCCATTCGGTGCGCCCGAACTCACGGATCCGGCTGCGCCCCACCGTCGGGTACCAGATCCAGTCGTGGTAGACGTTGGACGCAAACGGGGCCCACACCACGAGCGGCGAATGCAGCAGCAGCCGCTCGGCGAAACGCAGCGGACCCAGCCGTATCATCTGGTCGCCCCAGATGACCAGGCTCTTCCTGCTCTCGAAGCCGAAGTTCACGCCCTTGATGGGATCGCCCGCGAAATCGATGTGGTCGAGCCGGGCCTCGCCGAGCCCGAGTTCGGTGGCCATGCGCAGATACGGGATCTCCATCGGCTCGAAACCCATCAACTTCGCCGCGACGGCGTCGATCGCCACCGAATCCGAGCTGGCGAGTATCACGTTCTTGACCCGCGGTATCATCGTGCGTGGTCCCGCGCCGTCCCCCGCCACCGTCCCGTCCATCACGGCGAACACGTTCGGGTGCAGTTCGCGCTGCATGAACAGCAGGTCGACCAGCACCTCGTGGATGTGCTTGTGGGCGTAGTGGCGTACTTCCTTGAGGAGACCGCCGAACGCGTTCTTCACCGCGCCGGTCGTCACGGAATGACCGTGGGTCTTCACCGTCGGCAGGTGCACGATGTCCCGCCCCGGGTAGATGGAGGGAATCTCGATTCCCTCGGGGAAGATGTGGTTGAGTTTCAGGAGCGGCGACTTGAACGGATACACCGTCCATTCGACCTCCGTCAGCGGCCGGAACGGGAGACCGTGCCGCTCGAGCACCGGGAGCCATGCGTTGTTGCGCGCACCCTTGACCGGATGCGTGACGACCGTCTTGTTCTCCACCGGAATCAGCCGGGAAGCCGGGTACCCGCCGTCGAGCATCG
The DNA here is from genome assembly GCA_964589805.1 of uncultured bacterium. Lineage (GTDB taxonomy): Bacteria > Krumholzibacteriota > Krumholzibacteriia > WVZY01 > JAKEHA01 > JAKEHA01. The sequence goes on from CAZPUV010000082.1 coordinate 8,623, forward strand.
TCCCCACCACCCCGTCCACCTGCCAGGGCTGGCTCGAGCACGACGGGAAGTACTTGGTCCAGCTCAGGTTGAGCTTGAGGAGGGCGTCCCGCTCACCGGTCAGGTGGTTGCGCCAGCCGGCCAGTTCCATGACCCGGCGGTAGTCCTCGAGCACCGACTCGGGACGGGTGAATATGACGGCGACTCTGGAAGCCATGATGCGGTTCTCTCCATTACCCGGACGGTTCGGGGAAAGCGCGGGGTCTCGCGTCGAGCGGGCTCGAACTGCGGCGCGCCCCCAGTATATTAGAAGCCGCCGAGGATGGCAATTACGAGCGCGATCCACAGGAGCACGTCGATCAGGAGGAAGCGCTCGTGCAGGAGGAGGTCCGAGGGGCTGCCGCCCTTCTCCTTCGTGTAGACGAGGTACAGGTACCGCATCACGCCGATGAGCACCAGCGGCACCGTGTAGACGAGATCGCCCGTCCCGAATTTCTCCACCGTCTCCGGCCAGATCGTGTAGAGCGCGTACGACAGAACCGACCCGCCCGCCGAGATACCCACCAGTTGATCGAGCAGCGCGGGCGAGTACTCGTACAGCGTCTCACGATGGTTGCCCGGATTCTCGATGGTCAACAGCTCGTGGCGGCGCTTGCAGAACGCCAGGAACAGGGAGAGGAACAACGTGCAGATGAGCAGCCAGGGAGAAATCTCGATGTCCGGACCGACGTCGTGCAGCGCCTCGACGCCCGCGATGGCGCGCAGGACGAACGAAAGCGATATGCTCATGGCGTCGAGCAGAACCACGCGCTTGAGGAAGAACGAGTACAGGAAATTCAGGATGAAGAACGAGCACGCGACGGCCAGGAAGTTCGGGCCGATACGCCAGGAGAGGTAGACGCCGAGCGCGGTTCCGACGACCGAGGCCGCGATCGCCGTGGACCGCCGCAGAGCCCCCGACGCGAGCGGCCGGGTCTTCTTGAGCGGGTGGTGCCGGTCCTTCTCAAGATCGGCGATGTCGTTGACGAGATAGATGACGCCCGAGAGCAGGCACAGGATGAAGAACGCCTCGACCGTCAGCGTCACCAGCGACAGGTCCGTGAAGTTGCGCGAGAAGATCAGCCCGGCGAAAACGACCAGGTTCTTCGTCCACTGGCGCGGACGCATCGACGCGAAGACGTAGTAGAGCTGCTTCATGCGTCGCCCGGCGCGTTCACTCCAG